>NZ_JBSFYQ010000036.1:0-81750 GCF_053599855.1 Micromonospora sp. NPDC005161 | reverse complement strand
GCCCGCCGTGCCCGGCGCAGGGATCAAGCCTGACCGCCCGGAGCCGGGCACGGCGGGCCCCACCCCGCACCAACCCGGCACACCCACCACGACCCCGGTCAGCCAGCGAGGCGGGAGCGGACCTCAGCCAGCGAGGCGGGAGCGGACCTTGGCGGCGCAGGAGTCCAACACCGACCGGGCATCCAGCCCCAGGCTCTCGATCGCCACCAGCGCCGTGAAGGCGACGTCAGCCAGCTCCGCTGCCACATCCTCGCGGGTGTGCGTGACGCCCTTGCGCGGGTTCTGCCCGAGCACACCGATCCAGGCCGCCGACGCCTCCCCCGCCTCCTCGGTCAGCTTGAGGATGCGACAGGTCAGTTCCGTCTGCCCGGTGCCGTTCGCCGTGTCCAACCAGCTGCGCGACGCCCGGGCCGCCTCCCAGATCGACTCGTCCACGGCGACCAGTCAACCCGACCCGCCCACCGAGCCGCACAGCCGGGCCGGCCGGCGCGCCAGGTGAGACCGGGCCGGGGAGCCAGGTGGGGCCGGGTCGGCGCGCCAGGTGAGACCGCAAGGCGCGTGGCCAGGGCGAACGCAGGGATGGAGGCGCCGGGGCAAGGACGGGCGGGCGAGCGGTGAACCGGACGGGGGCGGCGGGCCGTACTCCGGGGCGGCCGGTGGGTCGCGCCGGCACAGTGGCGGCGACGATGCCGCCGATACGGAAGGGACGTGCCGGTCATGCCGGAGACCGTCGAGACGGTGTTCGCCAGTGTGGTTGCCCGCAATCCGGGCGAGCCGGAGTTCCACCAGGCCGTGCGGGAGGTGCTGGAGAGCATCGGCCCGGCGCTGGCCCGGCACCCCGAGTACGCCGAGGCGCGGATCATCGAGCGGATCTGCGAACCGGAACGACAGGTGATTTTCCGGGTGCCGTGGGAGGACGACCGTGGCCGGGTACAAATCAACCGCGGCTTCCGGGTGGAGTTCAACAGCGCGCTCGGCCCGTTCAAGGGCGGCCTGCGCTTTCATCCATCGGTCTACCTGGGAATCGTGAAGTTCCTCGGCTTCGAGCAGATCTTCAAGAACGCGTTGACCGGCCTGCCGATCGGCGGCGGCAAGGGTGGCGCGGACTTCGACCCGAAGGGGCGCTCGGACCGTGAGGTGATGCGCTTCTGCCAGAGTTTCATGACGGAGCTGCACCGACACATCGGCGCGCAGACCGACGTACCGGCCGGGGACATCGGGGTGGGCAGCCGGGGGATCGGCTACCTGTTCGGCCAGTACAAGCGGATCACCAACCGCTACGAGTCCGGCGTGCTCACCGGCAAGGGGCTGGCGTACGGGGGTGCGCAGGCGTGCCGGGAGGCGACCGGGTACGGGGCTGTGTTCTTCGCCGAGGAGATGTTGCGGGAGAGCGGCGACAGCCTGGAGGGCAAGCGGGTCGTCGTTTCCGGCTCGGGCAACGTGGCGATCTACGCGATCGAGAAGGTGCACCAGCTCGGTGGGACGGTGGTGGCGTGCTCGGACTCCGACGGGTACCTGCTCGACGAGAAGGGCATCGACCTGGAGTTGCTGCGCGAGCTGAAGGAGGAGCGCCGCGGCCGGCTCGACGACTACCTGCGGCACGTGCCGCACGCGGTGGCCGTGGCCGACCGTACCGTCTGGGAGGTGCCCTGCGACCTGGCCCTGCCGTGCGCGACGCAGAACGAGATCGGCGGCGCGGAGGCCGCGGCGCTGGTGGCGGGCGGCTGCGTCGCGGTGGTCGAGGGGGCGAACATGCCAACGACGCCGGAAGCGGTGCGGATCCTCGGCCGGGCCGGCGTGCGGTTCGCCCCGGGCAAGGCGGCCAACGCTGGCGGCGTGGCGGTGAGCGCGCTGGAGATGCAGCAGAACGCCAGCCGGGACTCATGGACGTTCGCCCAGTCGGAGCAGCGGCTGCGGGAGACCATGCGGGACATCCACGCCCGCTGCTGGAGCACGGCCCAGGAGTACGGGCTGCCCGGCGACTACGTGGCCGGGGCGAACATCAACGGGTTCCGCCGGGTGGCCGAAGCGATGTTGGCGCACGGCCTGGTCTGAGCGGCCGGACAGTCGAGCCTGACCGGCCGGTCAGCGCAGCCATTGACTCTGGTCGACGGCGGTCCTAGGTTCAGGACGCTACCGGCCGGTAGGCAACCGTCCCGCCTGGTCGCCTGCGGGCGACATCCGTCCGATGGGGAGCAGCGATGCTGTCCTCACCCGTTCGCACCCTCCGCCGCCTGCTCGCCGCCACCGCGACCCTGACCCTGGCGGTCGGGCTGGCCGGCGCCGCGCCGGCCAACGCCACCGCCGACCGCGATTCGGGCGGCGGCCAGCCGCTGCCCGGGTACACCATCGAGAACCCACCGCTGGCGCCGCTCGTCGTGGCCGGCAAGCCGACGACGGTACGTCAGGGTGTGCACCGCCACGCCGGGTACGTCATCGAGGTCCCCGCCCGGTGGAACGGTGACCTGGTGCTGTGGGCCCACGGCTATCGCGGCCAGGGCACGGTGCTCTCGCCGGAGCCGCCGCCCGGCTTCGGGCTGCGCCAGCGACTGCTGGAGCAGGGGTACGCCTGGGCGTCGTCCTCGTACGACCGTAACGGCTTCGACATCCGCTCCGGGGTGCTGGGCACCAAGGACCTTGCCGACCACTTCGGACGTACGGTCCGCCGCCCGCACCACACCTACCTGGCGGGGGTGTCGATGGGCGGGTACGTCATCGGCCGCTCGCTGGAGCAGTACCCCGGCTACTACGACGGCGCGTTGCCCATGTGCGGCGTACTCGGCGACCAGACACTGCTCGACTTCTACCTGGACTACAACCTGGTCGCGCAGTCTCTCGCCGGGGTGTCGGCCTATCCCACGCCGACCGACTACCTGACCAACGCGGTGCCCCGCATCCAGGTGGCCCTCGGACTGGCGGGGCTCACCCCCACCGGGCCGGACACCACCACCGACCGGGGCAAGCAGTTGCGCGCGATCACGGTGAACCGTTCCGGCGGGCCGCGCCCCGGCGCCGACGCCGCGTTCGCGGTCTGGAAGGACTTCCTCTTCTCGATCAGCGTCACCAGTGGCGGCGACTCCCCCGCCCAGCGGCCCGGTCAGCTCTCCACCAACCTGCTCACCCGCTACAGCCCTAACAGCCCGGTCAACGTCAACGCCACCGTGCCGCGGGTCGCCCCGGAGAACGTCTGGCAGCGGCTCCTTCCGACGCTGACCGAGGTGCCCCGCATCGCCGGCCGCCCCACCGCCCCGGTGCTCACCCTGCACGGCCTCGGTGACCTGTTCGTACCGTTCAGCATGGAGCAGGCGTACGCCACCGACGTGGCACGGCACGGACGCAGCCCGCTGGTGGTGCAGCGGGCCATCCGGGCCACGCAGCACTGCGAGTTCACCCCGGTCGAGGCCGGCGCCGCGTGGGATGATCTGGTGTCCTGGGTACACACCGGCACGCGCCCGGCCGGCGACACCGTGACCGATCCGGCGGTGGTGGCCCGTCCCGACTACGGCTGCCGGTTCAGCGATCGGGCCGCGTACGCCGCCGGGGTCGGCACCCGGCGCCTCTACGCCGCCTGCTGAGGTACCTGGACACGACGACGCCGGCCGGCCCCCTGTTGGGGAACCGGCCGGCGTCGTCTGCGCGGGTGTCACCAGAGCTGCTGGACGATGTCCGCCGCCTGCTCCTCCCACTGCGCGTACGCGTACGGGAACGCGGAGACCTGGACGGTCTGCGCCGCGGTGGTCAGCGGCAGCTCCTGCCAGCCGCCCACGTTCTTCAGCGCGCTGAAGAACGCCGTGGCGGAGTACTCCGGGTCGGTGATCTGCTCGGGCGTACCCCAACCGGACGACGGGCGCTGTTGGAACAGGCCCTGCGAGTCGTGGTCGTTGTACGCGCCGAGGTGGCCGAGGTTGTACAGCTTCGACTCCTGCAACGAGGTGGCGACGCCGATCACCGCGCCCCGGTCTCCGACACCGGTCTTCTTGGCCGTGTCGACGATGGCCCGGGCGTTGGCTAGCTGCGCGTCGTCGAGCGGGATGCGCGACTGGGCGCCTTCGATGCCGTGCGGAATGAGCTCCTCGCGGCTCGGCTTGCCAGCCGGCGGCTTGCCGGTGGCGGAGCCGGTGGTCAGCCCCGATTCGACGGGCTGGTCGGCCTGGCGGGCCGTGGTGGCGGCCTTGCCGGTGGCGAGGTCGATGGCGGCCACGGCGCCCTGGTGCGGCCCGGAGGTGACCGGGGCGGCAGCCGCTGTCGGCGCGAGTGCCAGGCCACCGAGGGCGGCCACACCCACAATGCTCAGCGCGGTCTTGCGGTACGAATCCTTAGCGATGGCGGGGAGCCATCGAGTGAAGTCGGCCTTCACGATGGTTGCCCTTTCGATCGTGCGGAGCGCTCCGGGGTGAACACTCCTCGGGAGATGACCGCGGAAAGGGTTTGGGCTCCGGCGGTACGGGGGACACAACCAGGTCCACGTGTCGGGCATTCCGGA
This sequence comes from Micromonospora sp. NPDC005161, assembly GCF_053599855.1. Classification (NCBI taxonomy): domain Bacteria; kingdom Bacillati; phylum Actinomycetota; class Actinomycetes; order Micromonosporales; family Micromonosporaceae; genus Micromonospora; species Micromonospora sp. NPDC005161. The sequence goes on along the minus strand of NZ_JBSFYQ010000036.1, from coordinate 77,267 downwards.
AATGCCAGGGCCCCGCGCGGCTGCGGTCCGGGTCACCCCCGGAATCGGACAGGTCGACCTTTCGCCGCCGAGGCCCCGCACCGGGTGACAGAGGGTGGTCTTCGCAGTCACGCGCCACACCCACCCAGCAGAGCCCGACACAGGTGGCGTGCAGGGCGGCGGGTGAGGGTGGCGCGTGGGTCATGGCTAACGGTGCGTGATCGGCCCAACATCTCACGCAGGGTGATTTCGAGCCCTGAGCTCAGTCGTTGCCGTCCCGAGCTCCGTCGCCGTCCGGCGTACGCAGCTCCTGAAAGATGGTGATCTGGAGGTCGGCCGGTGCGTCGAGGCGGGCGTTGAGGGAGTCCCAGGGGGTACGGGTGGGCGACGCGATCTCGGTCGCACCGGCGGCGACAAGCCGGGCGGTGGTCGCCTCGGTGTCGTCCACCTCGAAGGCCACCCGGATGCGCGGCGCGACCTGCCGGCCCACCTCGACCTCGTCGATCATGCGCTTCTGCGCCGGGTTCGCGATCTCCAGGGTGGCGCGGCCGGCGTCCAGAATCACCACCCGGGCATCTCCGTCGCCGCTGAACGCCGCCTCCTCGGGCAGGCCGAGCGCGTCGCGGAAGAACGCCACGGCGGCGTCGTGGTCGGCCGCCTCCACCACGAGTCGCAGCTGACGGACAACGGGTGCGGGTTGCTCGGCGGCCATAAGCGGGATCCTAGCGCCGGCCCGGGCACTAGATTGGGACCGTCCCGAAGGGAGCGACATGGTCGAAGGCCGGAGCGACGACGCGTACCTGCTGCGCCCGGTCGGCCGGGTCACCTCACGGCTGACCGACGCGGCGAGTGCGCCGAGGCAGGGCGACGAGGGCGCGCCGGACGCCTGGCTGGTCTTCGACCCGCAGGTGGAGCGCGCACTGGACAACGTACGCGTCGACGCGGAGCTGCTGGTGCTGACCTGGTTGGACCGGGCCCGACGGGACATCCTCACGGTGCACCCGCGCGGGGACGAGACACGGCCGGAGACCGGCGTCTTCAGCACCCGCTCCCCACACCGACCCAACCCGATCGGGCTGCACCGCGTACGGGTGCTGGCGGTGGACGGGCTGCGCGTCCGGGTGGCCGACCTGGAGGCGCTGGACGGCACGCCGGTGCTCGACGTCAAGCCGGTGCTGGACGCGGCCGACGAACGCTGACTCGCCGGCCCCGCCCGGCCAGCCGACCGTGCTCAGTGGCCTCGGGCCAGCCACTCCTCGAGGTGCGGCGCCTCCGCGCCGATCGTGGTGTCGTCGCCGTGCCCGGTGTGCACGACCGTCTCCGGGGGCAGGGTGAGCAGCCGGGTGCGGATCGATCGGACGATGGTGTCGAAGTCGCTGTACGAGCGGCCGGTGGCACCCGGGCCGCCAGCGAAGAGCGTGTCGCCGGTGAACACCACGCCCAGTTCCGGCGCGTGGAAGCTGCACGCGCCGGGGCTGTGCCCGGGAGTGTGCAGCACCCGCAACGCGGTGCCGGCCACATCGATCTCCTGGCCGTCGTGCAGCTCGCCGTTTGGCGGCAGCTGGGGGTGGACCATGTCCCAGAGCACCCGGTCGGCGGTGTGCAACAGCACCGGCGCGCCGGTGGCCATGGCCAGCTCGGGTGCCACGCGGACGTGGTCGTCGTGCGCGTGGGTGGCCAGGATCGCCCGGACCCGCCGGTCACCCACCACGGCGAGGATCGCGGCCACATCGTGCGGCGCGTCGAGGACGACGCACTCGCTGTCGTCGCCCAGCACCCAGACGTTGTTGTCCACGTCGAACGTCTGCCCGTCGAGGGAGAACGTGCCGGTGGTGACCGCGTGCCCGACGCGGGCGCTCACGGGAACACCACCACCGAACGGAGCACGTCGCCGTGGTGCATCCGGTCGAACGCGTTCTCGACCTGGTCCAGCGCGATCTCCTCGGTGACGAACGCGTCCAGGTCGAGCCGGCCCTGGAGGTACAGCTCGGTGAGCATCGGGAAGTCCCGGCTGGGCAGGCAGTCCCCGTACCAACTGGACTTGAGGGCGCCGCCGCGACCGAAGACGTCCAGCAGCGGCAGCTCGATCTTCATCTGCGGCGTCGGCACGCCCACCAGCACGACGGTGCCGGCCAGGTCCCGGGCGTAGAACGCCTGCTTCCACGTCTCCGGTCGACCGACCGCGTCGATCACCACGTCGGCGCCGAAGCCGCCGGTGGCGGCGCGGATCGCCTCGACCGGGTCGGTCTCGGAGGCGTTCACGGTGTGCGTGGCGCCGAACCGGCGAGCCCAGTCCAGCTTGCGGGAGTCGGTGTCCACGGCGACGATCGTCGTGGCGCCGGCGAGGGCCGCTCCGGCGACCGCCGCGTCGCCGACGCCACCGCAGCCGATCACGGCGACCGAGTCGCCGCGGGTGACGTTGCCGGTGTTCATGGCCGCACCCAGGCCGGCCATCACCCCGCAGCCGAGCAGCCCCACCGCGGCCGGTCGGGCGGCCGGGTCCACCTTCGTGCACTGTCCGGCGTGCACCAGGGTCTTCTCAGCGAACGCGCCGATGCCCAGGGCCGGTGCGAGCTCGGTGCCGTCGGTGAGGGTCATCCGCTGGCTGGCGTTGTGGGTGTTGAAGCAGTACCAGGGGCGCCCACGGCGGCAGGCCCGGCAGACCCCGCAGACCGCACGCCAGTTGAGCACCACGAAGTCGCCCGGGGCGACGTCGGTGACGCCCTCGCCCACCTGCTCGACGATGCCCGCCGCCTCGTGGCCGAGCAGGAACGGGTAGTCGTCGTTGATGCCACCCTCGCGGTAGTGCAGGTCGGTGTGGCAGACCCCGCAGGACTGGATCCGGACGATCGCCTCACCGGGACCGGGATCGGGCACCACGATGGTGGTGACCTCAACCGGCGCGCCCTTGCTGCGGGAGATGACTCCCCGGACTTCCTGGCTCACTTCGCCTCCTGCTGGTGATCTGCGGCGGGGTCGGGTGCCGGGCTGGCGGGTGGCCGGGCCTGGCGGTGAGCCCCTCGCGAACCTACCGCGATCACCACGGCCGGCCCAGTCAGCTCAACGGGTTATCGCGGGCCGCGGCGGGTACGCGGGCCGCATTCGGACCACGGCCACCGGGAGTGATCATGAAACTGGCGCATCTGCCGCTGCGGGTCAGCATCGGCGCGTTCTTCCTCAACTCTGGTCTGAGCAAGCGGACGCTCGAGGGCGACGCCGCGCAGGGCCTGCACGGGATGGCGGTCGGGGCCATTCCGCAGCTCGGCCAGTTGGAGCCGGCGCGCTTCGCCAAGCTGCTGTCGTACTCGGAGATTGCCCTGGGGGCCGCGTTGCTGGCCCCGTTCGTGCCGACCTCCCTGGCCGGGCTCGGCCTGACCGCGTTCGGCGCGGGCCTGGTGCAGCTGTACCTGAAGACGCCGGGGTTGCGCGAGGCGGGTAGCGTACGCCCGACCCAGCAGGGCACCGCGCTGGCCAAGGACGTCTGGCTGCTCGGCGCCGGGCTGACCCTGGTGCTGGAGGGCCTCACCCACCGCCGGAGACGCCACTGAGGAGCCGCGTTGACCCGTTCGCCATCGGTGCGGCCGTTCTACCGGCCGATGAGGCCCCGTCACCGGGATGAGCCGCACCGCTCGGCCACCCCGCTGGAGCTCTTCTTCGACCTGTGCTTCGTTGTGGCCGTGGCGCAGGCCGCCGGCAGCCTGCACCACGACGTCTCCGAGGGTCACTTCGGTCACGCGGCGGTCAGCTACGCGATGGTGTTCTTCGCGATCTGGTGGTCGTGGATGAACTTCACCTGGTTCGCCTCGGCCTACGACACCGACGATGACGTCTACCGGATCACCGCGCTGGTGCAGATCACCGGAGCGTTGATCCTGGCGGCCGGGGTGCCGCGCGCCTTCGCCGACGGCGACTTCACCGTCATCACGTACGGGTACGTGGTGATGCGGTTGGCCGCCGTCGTGCAGTGGAGCCGAGCGGCCGCCGGCGACCGGGCGCACCGCGCGGCGGCACGCCGCTACGCGATCGGCGTGACCGTGGTGCAGGTCGGCTGGTTGCTGCGGCTGGCGCTGCCCGACGAGTGGGGCATCGCGTCGTTCGTGCTGCTGGGGCTGGCCGACCTGCTGGTGCCGGCGGTGGCCGAGCGGCCCGGAATGACCCCGTGGCATCCCCGGCACATCACCGAGCGGTACGGGCTGTTCACCCTCATCGTGCTCGGCGAGGTGGTGCTGTCGGTGTCGGTGGCGATCCAGACCGAGCTGGACAGCGGTGGAGGCGACCTCTGGTCGCTCGCGGCGGCCGGGGCGGTCATCGTGTACGCGCTCTGGTGGCTCTACTTCGACCAGCCGATCGAGGCGCCCGACCGGCTGCCGTACTCGCTGGTCTGGGGCTACGGCCACTATCTGATCTTCGCCGCGGTCGCGGCGGTCGGCGCGGGCCTGGTCGTGGCGGTGGACCACCAGCGGCACATCGGGCACATCTCCGGATCCGCCGCCGGGTACGCGGTCGCCGTACCGATCGCCGTCTACCTGCTCACCGTCTGGGTGCTGCACGTCCGCCGGAGGCAGCACGGCGCGGTGGTCGTCGCCTTTCCGGTCGTCGCGCTGCTGGCGCTGCTCGCGCCACTGGGTCCGCTCCCGGTGCACGTGCTCGCGCTCCTGCTCTTCGCCCTGGTGGCGCTGACGGTGGTGCTGCGCCGGCGTGACGTCCTGCCGACTTCGGCGCCGGCCGACGCCGACCCGGCCTGAGTCACCGCGAGATCAGCGACGTCAGCCGCGGCGGGCGTCGGCGGCCGGCACCGTGCTGGTCGGCGGTGCGGGGCGGACGACGCCGCGGTTCAGGCCGGTGACCAGCAGCCGGTTGTACGAGGCCGGCAGGACCCGGGCCAGCAGATCGGGCAGCTTCGCCGACCAGCCGATCAGCACCCGGCCCCGGCGGCGCTCGACGCCCCGCAGGATCACCTCGGCGGCCCGTTCCGGCGCGATGGTGAGCAGCTTCTCGAACTGCGCCCGGCCGGCCGCGTACTCCTCGATCGAGACACCGCTGCCGACGCGGGCGTTCTCGGTGATCCGGGTGCGGATCCCGCCCGGGTGCACCGAGGTCACCCCGATGCCGTCCTCGACCAACTCGTGGCGCAGCGCCTCGGTGAAGCCGCGCACCGCGAACTTGCTCGCCGAGTAGGCGGTCTGCCCGGCCGGCGCGATCAGCCCGAACAGGCTGGAGACGTTGACCAGGTGGGCGCCCGGCTCCGCCTTGAGGGTGGGCAGCAGCGCGTGTGTCAACTGCGCCACGGCCCGGAAGTTGATCTCGATCACCCAGCTGAACTCGTCGAACGTCACCTGGTCGAACCGGCCACCGAGGCCGACACCGGCGTTGTTCACCAGCAGCCGGACCCGCGGGTGCCGTTGACCGATCTCGACGGCCACCCGGGCGGTGGCCGCCGCGTCGGCGAGGTCCACCAGGTAGGTGTGCAGCTGACGGTCGGGGTGGTCGGCCCGGATGGCGGCGGCGACCGCGTCCAGCCGCTCGGCGTCGCGGTCCAGCAGGACCAGGTCGCTGCCCCGGCGGGCGAGCGCGTGCGCCAGCGCGGCGCCGATGCCGCTGGCCGCGCCGGTGACCACGGCCGTCCCGCCGACGAAGTCGAATCTCTGCACGACCGGTGCTCCTCTCCTGGCGGCCCCCGAGCGGGAGAACCGCACACCCTCGTCGGTGAGCCGGCCGTGCCGCATCAGCAGCACGTCGCGGGCGTAGTTCTGATACAGCCGCCACGGTGCGGTGGCGCCCTGCTTGGGCAGCGCGTCGACGCTGCGCAACACGTACCCGGAGCGCAGGTCGATGAGCGGCACCCGCTCGTCGTCGGGCGGCGGGAGCGGGGTGACGACGTGCTGGCCGGTGCGGTCCAGGTGGCGCAGCAGCCGGCAGACGTAGCCGGCGACCAGGTCGGCCTTGAGCGTCCACGAGGCGTTGGTGTAGCCGATGGTGAACGCGAAGTTCGGCACGCCGGAGAGCATCATGCCCTTGTAGGCGACGGTGCTGGCCAGGTCGACCTCGGCGCCGTCCACGCTGAGTGTCAGGCCACCGAGGGCGAGCAGGTTGAGCCCGGTGGCGGTGACCACGATGTCGGCGGGCAACTCGTCACCGGAGGCCAGTCGGACGCCGTCCGCCGTGAAGGTGTCGACGGTGTCGGTGACCACCGACGCCCTACCCTGCCGCAGGGCGGTGAACAGGTCGCCGTCGGGCACCACGCAGAGCCGCTGGTCCCACGGGTCGTAGCGGGGAGAGAAGTGCCGGTCGATGTCGTACCCGACCGGCAGCCGGCCCTTCGCGCCCCTGCGCAGCAGCCGCTTCACCAGCCCGGGCGCGCGCCGGCTGAGCTGGAAGTTGATGGTGGACAGCAGCACGTTCTTCGAGCGCACCACGGGGTACGCGGCCTTCGCCGGCAGCCCGCGCCGCAGCGCGTCGGCCAGGACGTCGCGCGAGGGCAGCGCGATGACGTACGTCGGTGAGCGCTGGAGCATGGTCACGTGGGCGGCCCGCTCGGCCATCGCCGGCACCAGGGTGACCGCGGTGGCGCCGCTGCCGATCACCACCACCCGCTTGCCGGTGTGGTCGAGGTCGTCCGGCCAGTGCTGCGGGTGCACCAGCCGCCCGGCGTACTCCCCGACGCCGGGCAACTGCGGGGTGTATCCCTCGTCGTAGCGGTAGTAGCCGGCGCAGGCGAACAGGAACGAGCAGGTCAGCACGGTCGTCTCGGCGGTGTCGACGCGCTGTGCGTGCACCGTCCAGCGGGCGATGTCGCTGTCCCACTCGGCACGCAGCACCCGGTGCCCGAAGCGGATGTGCCGCTGCACGTCGTACTCCCGGGCGGTCTCCCGGACATACTCGCGAATGGCCGCGCCGTCGGCGATGGCCTTCGGGTCGGTCCACGGCTTGAAGGAGTAGCCGAGGGTGAACATGTCCGAGTCGGACCGGACGCCCGGGTAGCGGAACAGGTCCCAGGTGCCGCCGATGGCGTCGCGTGCCTCGAGCACCGCGTACGTCTTGTCGGGGCAGTCGCGGCGCAGGTGGCAGGCGGCGCCGATGCCGGACAGGCCGGCTCCGACGATGAGCACGTCGACGTGGTCGGAGGTCATGGCGTTCCCTCCATCCGGGGCAGTGGACGGACACTATCCACCGCCGTCGACAGCAGTCAACACCCTGTCGAGTGCCGTCGACAGGGTGTCGAGTTCGGGTAGCATCACCGGCCATGACGACCGCGCGTACCGGGAGGGCGAGCCCGCGCGGTCGCCGCGCCGCCCGTTCCACCGGCGACGACCGGGAGACGGCGATCCTGGCCACCGCCGAGCGGCTGCTGGAGCGCAAGGCGTTCGGCGACATCTCGATCGACGACCTGGCCCGGGGTGCGGGCATCTCCCGGCCGACGTTCTACTTCTACTTCCCGTCCAAGGACGCCGTGCTGCTGACCCTGCTGGACCGGGTCACCGAGGAGGCCGACGCGGCCGCCGGAGACGTCCTGGTCCGGCTCGCCGAGGACCCGCGAGCCCGGTGGCGGGAGCTGATCCAGCGGTTCCACGAGACGTTCGGCGCACACCGCGCACTGGTGCTCGCCTGTGCGCAGGTCCGTGGCACCAACGCCGAGGTACGCCGGCTCTGGGCGGCGGTGCTGGAGCGCTGGGTGCAGGCGATCGAGGCGGCCATCGAGGCGGAGCGGCGACGCGGCGCGGCCCCGGACGGGTTGCCCGCCCGGGACCTCGCCATCGCGCTCAACTCGATGAACGAACGCGTCTGGTACGCCACCTTCGCCGGCGACGGGCCGGCGGTCGACGAGCGGGACGTGGTGGACGTGCTGCTCGACCTCTGGCTGGTCGGCATCTACCGAGACACGACTCCCCCGCCGTCGACCTGAGCTACTCCGCCGCCTTGGTGAACGTCATGATCCAGTTGGTCTCCCAGGTGCGCTCGCCGTCGACGGAGAACGCCTGCTCCCAGCGGGCGGTGGTCGCGGTGATCTCCGACCAGATGAACCGGCACCGCACCGGACGTCCCTCGTGCTGGTCGTCGGCGTAGAGACGGCCGACACCGTCGACGAAGCGGCCCACCATCGGCGGCTGCTCCAACTCGCCGCGACCGCTGTTCATCCAGTAGATCGACCACTGCTCGGTCGCCGGGTCGAAGAGCCGGATCGTGGCGCCGGAGAAGCCCTTGGTCGGAAAGACGATCTCGTCGAAGTGGCCGCCGCCGCCGAAGAAGCCGTGCGCGACCGACACCCCCGGAAACTCCTCCCACTCGTCCGAGCCGACCAGCCGCTTGCGCAGCCGCCGGTTCACCACGTTCCAGGTGCCCACAAAGAAGTCGAAGTCGCCCATCAGCGGCCCACCGGCCCTTCCGCTCGCGTGTCGTGCAGATAACCGGTCAGATCGGGGCTCTCCGGCACCAGCATGTGCCGGACCCAGGCGGCCCGCTCGTGCTCCAGCACCGCCAACTCCCAGACGCAGCCCACCGCGGGGCGGCGAAGCTCGACGAAGTGTGCCGGATCATCGTCAGGGCAGTCCAGTGCGGGCTGCCCGGCCGCCGCGGTGCGCACCTCCAACGCGTTGTCCCACACCCAGGTGTACGCCAGCAGGTAGGCGCCGGTGTCCGCGCCCCGATGCAGCACCACCCAGCCGGCGGCCGGGGTGCCGTCATCCGGCACGTCGGCGAGCAGCGCGGGCAGCAGGTCGTACGCGGCCTTCTCCACCTCCGGCTCGATCGGCCGTTCCGGCTGGTCGATGTGGTAGCGCTTGAGCTGTCGGCCGTCCACCATGACCGGTCCCGGCGTTCGTAGATCCTTGTCGCGAAAAGCCATGCCGGGACGGTAGAACGACTCCCCTGACAGCTAGTGTCAGTGAAGTGCGGGCCAGTCGACTTCTCTCCCTCCTGCTGCTGCTCCAGTCGCACGGCCGGCTCACCGCCGCGCAGCTCGCCGAGCGGTTGGCCGTCTCACCGCGGACGATCTACCGGGACGTGGAGTCGCTGCACGCCGCCGGCATCCCGCTCTACGGGGAGGCCGGGCACGCCGGCGGCTATCAACTGGTCGACGGGTGGCGGACCCGGTTGACCGGCCTGACCGCCGAAGAGGCCGACCGGCTCTTCCTGGCCGGGCTGCCCGGGCCGGCCGACGAGCTGGGCTACGGCGACGTGGTGGCCGCGCTGCAACTCAAGCTGCACGCCGCGCTGCCCGCCCCACTGCGCGACCGGGCCACCCAGCTCCAGCAGCGCTTCCACCTCGACACACCCGGCTGGTACGCCGACGGCGACGCCTCCCCCGAGCTGGCCCGCACGGCCGAGGCGGTCTGGCGGCAACACCGCGTCGAGGTGCGCTACCGCAGCTGGAACGGCGAGGTGACCCGGGTGCTGGAGCCGTACGGGCTGGTGCTCAAGGGCGGCCGGTGGTATGTGGTGGCCGACCGGCCCGGCCGGGGCGCCCCGGCGACCTACCGGGTCAACCAGATCCTCGCACTGACCCCCCTCGCCGAGGAGTTCGACCGCCCGCCCGACTTCGACCTGCCGGCCTGGTGGCGCGCGCACGTGGTGCAGTTCCGGGCCCGGCTGCACCAGGACGAGGCCACCGTGCGGCTCTCCCCGGGCGGCCGGGAACGGCTGCGGGAGATCGGCAGCGATCCGGTGGTGGCAGCGGTGGACGCCAGCGCCGGGCCACCGGACGCCCAGGGCTGGGTGACCGCGGTGCTGCCGATCGAGTCGCTCACCCACGCACACGGTGACCTGCTCCGTCTCGGCGCCGACCTGGAGGTGCTGACCCCGGTCACGCTGCGCGAGCGACTCGCCGCCACGGCGGCCGGACTGGCCGCCCTCTACGCCCGCAGCGAGCAGCCGGCACGGTAACGGCACGCGCCACTTCTTCCACAATGGAGGATCCACGGGGCATCGACTGTCGGCGCGGTGTGCCACCCTGGGACGGTCCCCAGCGGTCACCGGAGGTGAGGCTCACGTTACGGCTACGCGCACTGGTCGCCGTCCCCGGCACCGGGCCGGTGACCCTCGACGTTCCGGCCGGGACGACCGCCGCTCTGGTGGCGCCACCCCGGGTCGGCACGGCCGTGGCCCGGGTGCTGGCCGGGCTCGCCGCCCCGGTCACCGGGCGGGTCATCGTCGGCGACCGGGACGTCACCGCCCTGCCGCCGCCACGCCGGCAGATCGGCTACGTGCCCGCCGGCGGCGCACTGCTGCCACAGCTCACCGTGCGCCGCAACATCGAGTACGGCCAACGCCGTCGCGAACGGGTGCACGAGGTGGCGGACGACTGGACGGCCACCGTGGTGGACCGGCTGGAGCTGGCCCCGACGCTGGCCCTGCTGCCGCACCTGCTCTCCGACGCCCAGCGGTTCCGGGTGGCGCTGGCCCGGGCCGCGGTCTGCCTGCCCGAGGTCCTCGTCGTCGACCTGCCCGTCGATCCGGCCGGCGGCAGCCGCCTCGGCGACCTGCTGCCCCGGCTGTCCCCACCGGACGCACCGGGGGTGGCCGTGCTGGTGTGCACCGCCGATCCGGCCACCCTGGCCGAGATCCCGCGCCGGCACGAGCTGGTCACCGAACCCGAGGGGACGCTCCGGTGACGCCGCCCGGGCGGGCGACCCGCCGTACCCTGCTGCGCGCCGCCGCGGCCGGCGCCGCGGCGACCGCGGCCGGCTGCGCCGGCGGCACCCGGTCCGTGCAGGTGGCGGTGGTCTGGAGCGGAAGCGAGCTGGACCGGTTCCGGCGGGTCGTCGCCGGCTACCCCGCCCCGGTGCACGTGGTCAGCGCCGGCAACGACATCGACGCGTTCCTGCGCGCCCGGCACCTCGCAGGCACCAGCCCGGACGTGGCGATCCTGCCGCGCCCCGGCCTGGTCACCGACTACGCCCTGCGGGGCTGGCTGAGCCCGGTGCGCCCGTCGAACGAGTACGCGGTGCCCACCGGGCTGAGCGACCTGCTGATGACCCGCGGGCGGCGTTACGGCGTCTGGGTGAAGGCGGCGCACAAGTCGCTGATCTGGCATCTGCCGTCGGTGCTGCCCCGGCCGCCGGCCACCTGGGACGAGCTGGTCACCGTGACCCGCACCCTCGGCGCGATCGCCCGGCGCGGGTCCGGCCCGGCGCCCCTGGCGATCGGCGCGGCGGACGGCTGGGTGCTCACCGACTGGTTCGAGAACGTGCTGGCCGACCTGGCCCCCGACGCGTACGACGCCCTCGCCGGGCCGGATGCCGACTGGCAGGGCCGACCGGTGCGCGACACCCTGGATCGGCTCGCCGAGCTGTGGAGCATCGGCGGCGCGTTCCCCGGCGGCGGCCGCCGTGCCCTGCTCACCCAGTACGAGGAGTCGGTGATACAGGTGGTGCGCTCCGGGCGGGCGGTGATGGTCTTCGAGGCCGACTTCACCGCCGAGGTGGCCGGCACGTTCCGACGCGGCCCGGAGCAGCCGAAGACCTTCCGGTTCCCGAGCGCGCGGGCGGGCGGCGGTGGCCCACTGATCGTCGGCGGAGACGCGGCGGTGGCGTTCGCCGACGCCCGGGGCGGGGTGGAGCTGATCGAGTGGCTCAGCCAGGCCGGCGCGTTCCAGCCCTGGTTGGACGCCGGCGGCTACCTGTCGCCGAACACCACGGTCGCGCTGGACAGCTACGCCGATCCGGTCCGCCGCCAGCTCGCCGGCGAGATGCGCGCCCCCGGCACCCTGCGCTTCGACCTCTCCGACCAGCTGCCCGGGCCCTTCACCGGCTCCGACGGGGTGGGCATCTGGCGGATCATGCAGGACTTCTTCGCCGACGTCACCGACGGCGTACCCGCCGCCGACGCGGTCCGCCGGGCCACCGGGCAGCTCGCCGCGGCGGCCCGCAGCGCGGGAGGCGGGCGGTGAGCCGGGTCCGGGTGCTCGGCGAGCTGGCCGTGCTCGACGATGTGGGGCCGCCCCGGCGCGGCCGGGCGTACCCGGCGGCCGGCGCGACCTCCGCGCTGCTGTTGCCGGCGATCCTGCTGCTCGGCGGGCTGGTGCTGTGGCCGGTGCTACGAACGGTGCACGCCAGCGTCACCACGGACGGTCACTGGGTCGGCGCCGAGCACTTCCGCACCGCGCTCGACGCGCCGGACACCGGCGCGGTGGTCGGCCGCACGGTCCTCTGGGCGGTGCTGGTGCCGGCGGTGGTCACGGCGCTGGGCTACCTGCTCGCCGCCGCGTCGCGCCGCTCGCAGGAGGGTGGGCTGGTCCGCCTGATCCTGCTGGTGCCGGTGGCGTTGCCGCTGGTCGTCACCGGGGTGACGTTCCGGCTGATGTACGACCCCGACCCGAGCCGGGGCCTGGCCACGCTGGTCGCGGCGCGACTGACCGGCCGGTCCGCCGCGGAGGCCCCGCAACTGCTCGGGCCGGGCCTGGTCACGGTGGCGCTGATGTCGGCGTTCGTCTGGGCCTGGGTCGGCCTGGCCGTGCTGGTCTTCCGGGCCGCTCTGGACGCGGTGCCCCCGAACCTGGCCGACGCGGTACGCGCCTACGGCGGCGGTCGCCGGCACGTGCTGTGGGACGCGCAGTGGCGACCGCTGCTGCTGCGTACCGTGGCGGTGGTCTTCGCGCTGGTCGCGGTGGGCACCAGCCGCACCTTCGACCTGATCCTGGTGATGACCCCCGGCTCGGTCCGGGACGAGGCCGCCGTGCTGGCGCTGAGGGTCTGGCAGACCTCGGGTGGCACCACCACCGGCGAGGGCGCCGCACTCGGTGTGGTGTGGCTGGTGGCGGTCATCGGCGGGATCCTGGTGGCGGCGCTGTTCGTCCGGCAGGCGTGGCCGCCGCCGCGGGCCGAGATGCCGCCGGACCCGGACCGGGTGGCACCGCCCCGGCGGGTGTTCCGACTGCTCGCGGCGGGCGCCGCGGTGGCCTGGCTGGTGCCGCTGGTGGTGCTGGTCGCCACCTCCCTGCACGGTCAGGTGGATGCCGCGGCGCGCGGCTGGTGGTCGACGCCGCCGGGGGTTGGCTCCTACCGCGACCTGGTCACCGGGGCCGAGCTGTGGCGAACGCTGGCCTTCACGCTGCTGCTGGCCACCGTCGTGACCGCCACGGTGCTGGTGGTCGCGCTGCTGGCCGCGTACCCGCTGGCCTGGTTGACCGGGCCGGCCGCGCAGGCCACCGGGCTGCTGCTGCTGGCCGCCAGCGTCGTACCGGTCCAGGTCATCGCCGGGCCGCTCAACGAGGTGCTCGGCCTGGTGCTCTCCTCCGGCACCGCCCGCGGCCTGGCCCTGGTGCACGTGGCGCTGGGCGTGCCGTTCGCGGTCCTGGTGCTGCGCAACGCGTTCGCCGACCTGCCCGCCGAGCAGGTGCGCGGCGCCCGGCTGGGTGGGCGCCGCTGGTGGGGCACGCTGCGCCGGCTGGCCCGGCACAACCTGCCCGCGGTGGTCGCGGTCTCCGTGCTGGAGTTCGTCCAGGTCTGGAACGACCTGGTGGTGGGCCTGCTGTTCAGCGGGCCGGAGGCGACACCGCTGGGGCTGTTCCTGGCCGGGCAGTCCCGTGGCTTCGTGTCCAACAGCGGGGCGCTGGCCGCCGCCTCGGTGTTCGCCTCGGTGCTGCCGGTGCTGCTGGTGGTGCTCGCCCGCCGGCAGCTCGTCGCCGGGCTGGTCTCCGGGGGCGTCCGGTGACCGGCCCCACCGGCACCGGCCGCGGGCCGCGCTGGCCGGTGCTGATCGCGGTCGGCACGCTGGTCAGCGGGGTGCTCGGCAACCTGGCCAGCAACATGCTCTCCGAGCTGGCGGCCAGCGTGCTCGGGCCGGCGAGCATCGCGCTGGTGGTCAGCGGCGGGGTCGGTTTCGTGGTGTTCGAGATGCGCCGGCGCCGAACCGGTCGGGAGGTGAGCCCGGAACCCACCGAGGTCGTCGCCGCACCGGCCACCGGCGCGCCGACGCTGCCGTACCCGGCCGGTTTCACCGGCCGCGACGAGCACGTCCAGGCGGTGCTCGCGCTGCTCGCCCGGGAGCACGCGGTGGCCGTGCTGGGCCGGCGGGCGGTGGGCACCTCCGCCTGCGCCGTACAGGCCGCGAACCTGTGCCGGGAGGACTTCCCGGACGGGCAGTACTACCTCGACCTGCGCCGCGGCGGTCGACCCCGGTCCGCCCGGCAGGTGCTCACCGCGCTGGCCGGGGTGCTGGGCACCGCCGCGCCCATCTCGGGCCGACCGGACGCCCTCGCGGTCGCCGCCGACGCGCTGCGTGGCCAGCTCGACGGCCGCAAGATCCTGCTGGTGCTGGACAACGTCGACCGGCCCGAGCAGGTCCTGCCGCTGCTGCCGCCGACCGCGCGGACCTGCCGGCTGCTGCTCGCCGGCGGCCCGGCGTTGAGTGGGCTGCAGGGCGTGGTCGCGCACTGGATCGCCGAGCCGGGCCCGGCCGAGGCGGTCGAGCTGTTCGCCGCCGCGGGCGTGGCCGCGCCGGCCGCCCGGATCCGCCGCGCCGACCCGCGCACCGACCCGGCGGTCGGCGACATCGTCGAGCTGTGCGGGCGGCAGCCGCGCACCGTCCGGGCACTCGGCTACCGCACCGCCCAGCACGGCTGGCGGCACGCCGACGTGCTGGACGCGCTGCGCCGCGCGGTGCAGACGCCGCCGCACCAGCGGGTCACCGTCTCGCCGGCGGCCCGGCTGGTCACCGAACGGGACACCGCGTACCGGGCGTTGACCCGTGAGGCCCGACGGCTCTACAGGCTGATGTCGCTGGCGCCCGCCCCGGTGGACCGGCCCGCCATCGCCGCGCTGGCCGGTCGACACCCGGAACGGGTGACCGCGCTGCTCGACCAACTGGCCGCCGCGGCGTTCGTCGTCGGCGCGCCCGGCGACCGCTACGAGATCCGCCCCCTGCTCGCCGGCAACGCACGGCTGCACCTGCGCGACGCCGATCCGGCCCGGGCCCGGGTCGCCGCGCAGGCCCGGCTGACCCGGCACCTGGCCCGACAGGCCGAACGGCACGCGGCCAACCTGGCCGTGCTGGGCTCCCCACCGGACCGGGAGTGGTCACTGCCGCTGGACGACGACCCGTACGGCTGGTTCGACCTGCACCAGGAGCTGCTGCTGGCGGTGGTCCGGGTGCCGGCCGGCGCGGCCGAGACGCTGCCGCGCCGGGTGCGCCGGTGGTGGTTCCGGCTGGCCGTGGCGCTGTGCGGATGGCTGGCGCACGTCGAGCGGCTCAACGAGTGGGAGCAGGTCTGCCGGACCGTCCTGGCCACCCCGACCGCCGACGACCGACCGGAGATCGCCGGGTGGGCGCACAACGAGCTGGGGGTGCTGCGCCGGCGCCGGCACGATCCGCAGGGTGCCGCCGCCGCGCTCACCCTCGCGGTCGCCGAGCGCGGCCGGCGAGGCACCGCCCAGGCCCGGATGAACCTCGGCCTGGCCCTGATCGACCTGGGGCAGCTCGACGACGCGGTGGAGCACCTGGAGCTGTCCCGCCGGCACCGCTCGGGCGCGGACCGGGCCGGGCACGCCCTCACCGATCTGGGCCTGGGCGCCGCGCAGTTGGCCCGGGGTGAGCTGGAGATCGCGCACCACCATCTAGTGCAGGCGGCGAACACGTTCCGGTCGGTGGGTGACGCCCGTGGCTACGCGGCGGCGCTGACCAACCTGGTGCTGGTGCACGCCGCCCTCGGCGAGCACCTGGACGCCGCGCAGGCGTGGCGGGCCGCGCTGCGCGAGTACGAGTCGGTCAGCGACCCGACGAGCCGGGCGGCGGCGCTGCTCAACGCCGGGGCGACGCTGCTGACCGCCACGCCCGGACAGGCGCGGGCGGCGTACGAGCTGCTGGCCGAGGGTCGGCGGCTGCGCGAGGAGAGCCGGCCCACCGCGGGGCTGGCACGCACCCTGCTGTACCTGGGTGACGCCGCCGCGGCGCTGGGCGACCGGGCTGAGGCGCGGCGACACTGGGCGGACGCGGCGGCGGTGGCCGAGGAGGTCGGCGACGCCGACGGGCAGGCCGCCGCGGACAGCCGGCTGGAGGACGACGGGGAGCTGCCGGTGGCCAGCGCGTGATCCGCGTCCCGACCTGCGCGGCAGGGGCGCCCGCGTGATGTCGGTCGCTCAGGTTGGCCGGTTGCAGGGGTCTGGGAGAGTGTGTGATCGTGGATACGCTCTCGGTGCGGGGACTGAGCCGCAACTTCGGCAACCTGGTCGTGCTCGACGACGTGAGCTTCACGCTCCAGGCGGGCCGGATCGCGGTGGTGCTGGGCCCCAACGGGAGCGGCAAGACCACCCTGCTGCGCTGCGTGGTCGGCGCCGACCGGCCGGACGCGGGCGAGGTGCTGGTGCAGGGTCGCCGGGCCGACGAGACCGATCCCCAGGTGCGGGCGCTGGTGGCGGCCGCCCTGGACGACATCGACTTCTTCCCCGACCTGTCCGTGGTCGAGCACCTGGAGCTGGTCGCGTACGCGCACGGCGGCAACGCCGAGCCGGTTGAGGAGGTGCTCGCCGAGCTGGGTCTGGAACCGGCCCGCGACCAGCTGCCGGTGACCCTGTCCAGCGGGCAGCGCCGCCGGCTGGCGCTGGCGTCCTGCTTCGTACGCCCCCGCCGGGTGCTGATCCTGGACGAGCCGGAGCAGCGCCTGGACGTCCGCGGCCGCCAGTGGCTGGCCGACCGGCTGCGCCGGGAGCGGGACGCGGGCACCGCCGTTCTGCTGGCGTCGCACGACCCGGAACTGATCGACGCGGTGGTCGACGAGCGCATCGAGATCGGCCGGTGACCGCCCCGCTCGCAACCGTCGCGGACGCGCCGGCCGGCGTGCCCACCGCCCGGCAGGTGCGTACGCACCTGCGCCGGGCCCGCCGCCGGCATCACGACCACTCGCTCGGTGACGTGCTGGGTGATGCGTACGTCATGGTCCTCTTCGTGGGCATGTACGGCTGGTTCGCGATCAGCGCCAGCCGCGACATGCTGAACTCCCCCACCGTCGGCCAGGCCGATCCGGGGGTGCGCTGGTGGCTGGCGGTCGCCGCGCTGCTGGCCGGGGCCGGGCTCGCCTGGCGCGGCCTGCGTGCCCTCGGTCCGCTGCTGGTGACCCCGGCGACGCAGAGCTGGGTGGCCAGCGCGCCGATCGACCGGCGGGCCTGGCTGGCGCCGCGCCTCGGCGTCCTGCTGACGGCCGCGGCGGCCGGCACCGCGCTGCTCGGGGTGGCCGTGGCGGCGCTGGGCGGCGTCAGCGACCCGACCGCGCTGGGCTGGGCGGCGGCGGCCGGCGCGGGTTGGGGCGCCGCAGCGCTGGCGCTGAGTGTCGTCGCCCAGGGCAGCCGGACGGGCCGGCGGTGGCCGGCCGTGGCGGGGGCGGTCCCGATGCTGGCGGCCGCCATCATCACGGGACTGGTGGTGCTCGTCGGCCGTCTCGGCGACGGGCTGCCCCGGCCGGCAACGACGCCGGCCGCCGCGCTGGTCGCCGTCGGGGTGCCCCTCGCGGTCATCGCCGCCGTTCTGGCGGTCCGCGCGCTGCCGCGGGTGGATCGGGCCACGCTGACCACCGGCGCGCAGTTCGCCAACGCCGCCGCCACGGCCACGATCCTGCTCGACCCGACCCTGCTCGCCGGCCTGGTGGAGAGCCGCCGCTGGCGCCGAATCGGCCGGGTACGCAGCCGCCGGTTCCTGCCCGGCCCCGCCTGGTGGGCGCTGCTCCAGGCCGACGTGCGCCGGCTGGGACGCCACCCCAGCGCCCTGCTGATCTGGGCGGCGCTGATCGGAGTCCAGTACGCGGCCGCGCTCGCCCTGCCCGGGCTGGCCGGTGCCGCGCAGGTGGTGTTCGGCTACCTCGCCGCCGACCGGTTGACCGGCGGCCTGCGGTCGATCAGCCGGTCACCCGGGTTGCGTCGGGCGCTCGGTGGCAGTGATGCGGCGCTGCGCGGGATCCATGTGGTCGTGCCGGCGGTCGGCGCCGGCCTGTGGTGGCTGTCGACCCTGCCGACTGTCGACGGTGGGCCGGCGTGGCTGGCGCCGACGCTCGCACTCGGGGTGGTGGCCGCCGCCTGGCGGGCCGCCACCCGACCGGCCATCGACTACGGCGGGGCGACGGCGAACACGCCGTTCGGGATGATCCCGGTCGACCTGCTGCGCCAGGGCGCGCGCGGGCCGGCGCTGCTCGCCGTGCTCGTCCTGGTCCGCCTGCTGCTGGGTTGACCGGGCGGACCCGCCCGGTCAACCCAGGACGTTCAGCCGTCCAGGCGGCGGACCATGTTCATGACGGTCTCCAGCTGGGCGCCGCCCTTGATCGGGTAGTTGGTCGCGCCGAGGTAGCCCCACCAGTCCCAGCAGCCGTTCGGGTTGGTGCCGGCGGTGCTCGCCTGGGGGTAGAGGACGATCAGTTTGTTGGTGTCGGCGTACTGGTTCAGGTTCGCCCGGTCGACGAAGGCGGTGCCCACCGAGCCGTACCCCTGGAGGCAGCCGTGCAGGGCCACCAGCAGCCGGCACGACTGGCCGGCCGCGCAGGACGACGGGACGTACGCGAAGCCGTTGGCGTCCATGCTCAACCCGTTGGCCCAGCCGTTGACCGCGAATGTGTTCTGGCTGAACCGGATGAGCGTGCCACCGAGCGCGCCGGTGTTGGGCGCGTTCACTCCACCGAGCAGTTTGCGGAGCAGGGCGTTCTGCGGGTCGACGCCGCAGTCGTTGAGGAACGGCGACGCGGTCGCGGTGCAGCCCCGCGTCCCGTACGGGGTGACCCAGGAGTGGCCGGCCGCGGAGCCGCTGTCGTACTGCACGCTGGCCCCGAAGTGCTGGTAGTACCGGACCAGGTCGTCGGTGACGGACTTCTTGACGGTGGTGTCGTTGCCGCCGTGGAAGACGTACACCGGGTCACCGGACAGGTTGCCGACCGGGTCGACCCAGCCGTAGGACGCCCAGGTCCGGGTGTACGCCTGCAGGGCCGACAGGTTGGTCGGGTACTGGTTGTCGCCGCAGCCGTAGAGCGCCTGGGCGACGTTGTTCTGGGCGCAGTAGTACGGCCCGGCGGCGAAGACGGCCGCGCCGCGGATCCGGGACGAGTAGGCGACGTGCAGTTGCGTGGCGAGGTAGCCACCGGAGGAGACGCCCGTGACGTAGACGCCGGAGACGTTGTAGGTGCCCAACGAGCCGGAGACCGGGGGCTTGGTGGCCGGGTTGGCGGCCTGGGCGGGCGCCGCGGTGGTCAGGATCAGCAGGAGGACGGCGGCGAGGGCGGTGGCGGCTTTCAGCGGTGTCGTCATGGACGCTCTCCTTGCGAGCGCCGGCGGGGGCGTCGGCGTGCGCCGACGCTATCGTGACGTAGACCACACCAGATATGAGCGCCACCGACACGTCCGAGGACACCGCTGTGTCCGCCTCGCCCATCACTGCTTCTGGAGCTGCCGGAGGACGGACGCGATCGTCGCGACGCCCTCCTCGATGTCCGACGCGGTGTTCGCGGCGTAGCCGAGCACCAGACCTGGCCGGTGCGGCCGCTGGCAGTGCCAGGACAGCGGTTGCACCTTCACACCGCGGGCCAGTGTCGCCGCCGCCAGCTCGGTGTCGGCCAGCCCGGTGTCGAGTGTGATCGTCAGGTGCAGGCCGGCCGCCGCGCCGTGCACGGTCGCGCCGGGCAGGTGCCGGGTCAGCGCGGCGATCATCGCGTCGCGGCGACGGATGTGTCGGCGGCGCAGCAGCCGCAGCTGTCGCTCCAGCGCGCCGGAGGTCATCAGCTCCGCCAGCACCAGTTGCGGCAGCACCGCGTTGCCCAGGTCGGCGTTGCGCTTGGCGGCCACCACCGCCTCCCGGTGGCGGGGCGGCACGAGCAGCCAGCCGACCCGTAGCGCCGGGGCGAGCAGTTTGGACACGCTGCCGGCGTAGCAGACCTGCTCGGGTAGCAGGCCGCGCAGCGCCGGCACCGGGGGCCGGTCGTAGCGGTGCTCGGCGTCGTAGTCGTCCTCGATGATCAGACCGCCGGACCGGGCCCAGTCGAGGAGCTGACGGCGGCGGTCGCCGTCGAGCACCACTCCGGTCGGGAACTGGTGCGCGGGTGTGAGCATCACCGCGGCCACGCCGCTGGCGGCCAACTCGTCGACGCGCAGCCCGGCGCCGTCCACCGCGATCGGCGGGGTGTGGATCCCCCAGTTGTTCAGGTGCTGGCGTACGCCCAACGACCCGGGGTCCTCGACCGCGATCCGGTCGATGCCGAGCGCCTGGGCGAGCAGCCCGAGCGCCTGGGACACGCCCGCCACGATGATCACCTCGCCGGGGTCGACGGCGATGCCCCGGCTGCGGGCGAGCCAGGCGGCCACGGCCCGGCGCAGCGCGGCCGCGCCGCACGGGTCGCCGTAGCCCAGGTCGGCCGCGGCGAGATCGCGCAGCACGACACGTTCGGCGCGCAGCCAGTCCGCGCGGGGAAAGGCGGCCAGATCGGGTACGCCGGGCGTCAGGTCGATCGTGGCGCTCGCCGCGCGTACCGCGTCGAAGATGTCGCTGCCCGGGGCGGGCGGGAAGAGCGCGTCCGGCGCCGGCGCGGCGGCCGGGGCGGGCGCCGACGTGGCGGGCGCGGCCGGGGCGGCGACGACCACCGTCCCGGCACGGCCTCGACCGGTGACGTGCCCCTCCTCGGTGAGCCGCTGGTACGCCTCGGTGACCACGCCCCGGGAGACGCCGAGGTCGGCGGCGAGCACCCGGGTGGCGGGGAGCCGCCCGCCGACCGGCACCCGCCCGTCGGCGATGGCCTGGCGCAGCCGGCCGGCCAGCCAGTCGGCCCGCCCACCGGGCGGAGCGTCGGTGATGGTCAGGTGCAGGAAGTCCGACCCGGCCGTTATGGACCTCTCGGATGCTCTCGGTTTGGCCCTGCTCACCGGACCATCATGGCAGCAGAGTGGGAGTTCAGACAGCCCCGCCGAGCCCACCGGAGGACGACCGTGACGATCCCGTTCCTGATCACCACGCTGATCGTGGTGATCACTCCGGGCACCGGGGTGTTCTTCACCCTCTCCGCCGGGCTGTCCCGGGGCGCCCGGGCCGGCGTGCTGGCCGCCTTCGCCTGCACGCTGGGGGTGGTGCCGCACCTGCTGGCGGCGATGACCGGTCTCGCCGCGCTGCTGCAGGCGAGCGCGGCGGCGTTCGAGGTGGTCCGGTACCTCGGCGTCGGGTACCTGCTCTACCTGGCCTGGTCGACCGTGCGGGACCGCAGCGCCTTCGCGGCGACTCCCGGTACGCCACCCCGCTCGGCGGCCCGGGTGATCGTCTCCGGGGTGCTGGTCAACCTGCTCAACCCGAAGCCGACGCTGTTCTTCGTCGCGTTCCTGCCGCAGTTCGTGGACACCACCGCGCCAGGCTCGACACGGTCGATGCTCGCGTGCGGGGCCGTGTTCATGCTGCTCACCTTCGTGGTGTTCAGCGGCTACGGCATTTTCGCGGCCCGGCTGCGCGACCGGGTGCTCACCCGGCCGAGGGTCACCGACTGGTTGCGCCGGTCGGTCGCCGGCACGTTCGTCGCGCTCGGCGTGACGCTCGCTCTCACCGAACGATAGGAGTCCCGTGCAGTTCCAGCATTCCGCGCCGCTCCGCGCCGCGTACCCGGACCTGGTGGCCGGGGTGGTCCTGGCCACCGGCATCACCCCCACGGCGGATGTGGCACAGCGGACCGCCGCGTACACCGCCGTCGCCCGTGAACGGTTCGCCGGCGGCGCCGAGAGCAGATTCCCGGAGATCCAGGCGTGGCGGCGGGCGTACGCCGCGATGGGGCTGCGCCCCACCCGGTACCGGTGCGCGGCGGAGGCGCTGCTGCGCCGGTTGCGGCTGGACGGCGACCTGCCCCGGCTGCACCCCCTGGTCGACCTCTGCAACGCCGTCTCGACCGCGTACGCGATCCCGGTCGCGGTGCTCGACCTGGACCGGGTCGACGGCGATCTGGTGGTCCGCCCCGCCCACGGCGACGAGGAGTACCTGAGCTTCGCCGGCGAGACCGAGCACCCCGACCCGGGCGAGGTGACCTTCGTGGACGCCGCCGGTCGGGCGCACGCCCGGCGCTGGACGAACCGGCAGAGCGGCTGGTCGGCCGTGCGGGAGGGCACCTCGTCGGTGCTGATCGTCGCCGAGGCGTTGCACCCCGACGCCGAGGCGGACGTGACCCGGTTGGTCGCCGCACTGGTGGCGGAACTGACCGAGGGGTGGTCGGCACCGACGGGTGCCTCCGTGCTCACCGGCGCCGCACCCCGGTTCGACACGACGGCCGCCGGTAAAGCGGCAGGTCAGGCGGTGTCGCCGGGGACGAGGTGGCGGTAGCCGGGGATCGTCTCGGCGAACCAGCCGGCGACGCTGGCCAGGCCGCGCTCGTTGAGCTGCGCGTCGTGGATCGGGTACGCCCGTTCGGCGCCCACCTCCCGGGCGAACCGGATCGCCTCGTCGAGGCGCAGCCAGGACCCCTGCGCCGGAACCAGCAGCGTGCGGACCGGCTCGTCCGGCACGTGCACCGAGTCGCCCGGGTGGTAGAGCCCGTCGCCGATCAGGTAGCCGAGGTTGGGACAGTCCGGTTGACCGTCGTGGATGGCGGCGTGCCGGCCGCCGTGGGCGGTGACCGGAATGCCGGCCGCGGTGAAGCGTTGCCCGGCGTGGACCCGGGTGACCGGCAGCGGGGCGAGGTCGGGCAGTTGTGCGCCCTCCGGGGCGTAGACCGGGACGCCCAGGCCGGCCAGCCGCAGCACGTCCACGTGGTCGGTGTGCTCGTGGGTGACCAGGACGGCGTCCGCGCCGACCAGGGCGCGCGGTTCGCTCCACGTGCCGGGGTCGACGACCAACACGCCGCCGTCGTGCTCGATCCGGACGCAGGAGTGGGTGAACCGGGTGATCCGCATCCGAGGACGGTACGCCGCCGGCCGGTAGGTCACGGTCCCATGGGACCGGGGCGGATCTGGGGCGGACGTGTCGACGGGCCGGCATGATCGGAGGCATGCAGCGCTCGACGCAGCGGGGGCACCGGAGCGTCCCGCACACCGCCGACGTACGGATCGAGGCGTGGGCGCCGGACCGGGAGGGGTGCCTGGCCGAGGCGGTCGCCGCGCTGGTCGAGACGTTCGCGGACATCAGCGGCGCCCGGGCGGAGGCGGACACCGAGTTCGAGCTGCCGCCCGGTGACGATGAGGACCTGCTGGTCGGCCTGCTGGACGAGGTGATCTTCCGGCTGGACACCGAGGGCACCCTGCCGCTGGACTGCGACGTGCGGTCGACCGGGGCCGGTGGCCTGCTGGCCCGCTGGCGGTCGACCAGCACCGACGCGGTGGAGCTGGTCGGCGCGGTGCCGAAGGCGGTGTCGCTGCACGCGCTGCGCGTCGGCCCGGACGACGCCGGCTGGTCGTGCGCGGTGACCCTGGACGTGTGAGCGTCGGCGGGCGCGCAGCCGCGGGTCAGCCCGGCCCGGTCAGCCCTTGACCACGCCGAGCGGCGTGAGCCGGGCGACAAGCCGGCACAGGCCCGCGCCCCGGGCCGCTTCCACCACCGCCGACACGTCCTTGTACGCCTCCGGCATCTCCTCGGCCAGCCCCTTCCAGGACGCGCCGCGTACGGCCACGCCCCGCGCCGCCAGGTCGCGCCGCACGTCCTGGCCCCGGGCGGCGCGGGTGGCCTCGCCACGGCTGCGGGTACGGCCGGCGCCGTGACAGGTGGACGCGAAGGCCGGGTTGCCGGCGACGCCGGTGAGCACGTACGACGAGGTGCCCATCGAGCCGGGAATCAGCACCGGCTGTCCCGCGTCGCGCAGGTCGGCAGGGAGGTCCGGGTGGCCGGGCGGCAGCGCGCGGGTGGCGCCCTTGCGGTGCACGCAGAGCTGCCGGGTGCCGCCGTCCCGCTCGTGATCCTCGATCTTGGCGAGGTTGTGCGACACGTCGTAGACCAGGTCCAGGTCGGTCCCGGCGACCCGGCTGAAGACCCGGCGGGCCGCCTCGGTGAGCAGTTGCCGGTTGGCCCGCGCGTAGTTCGCCGCGGCGGCCATCGCGCCCAGGTAGGCCCGTCCCTCCGGCGAATCGACCGGCGCGCAGGCCAGCTGCCGGTCCGGCACCTCGATGCCGTGCCGGGGCATCACCCCCTCCATGATCCGTACGTAGTCGGTGCAGATCTGGTGGCCCAGCCCGCGCGAGCCACAGTGGATCATCACGCAGACCTGCCCCTGGCGCAGCCCGAACGCCGCGGCGACCGGCTCGTCGTACACCTCCTCGACGGCCTGCACCTCAAGGAAGTGGTTGCCGGAGCCGAGGCTGCCGACCTGGCCCTGCCCGCGCTGCACGGCCCGCTCGCCGACCTGCGCCGGATCGGCGTCGGTCACCGCGCCGCCGTCCTCACAGCGGGCCAGGTCCCGGGGCACCCCGTGCCCCTGCTCGACGGCGTACCGGGAGCCACCGCGCAGGACCGCGTCCAGCTCGGCGCGGTCCGCGAGCTGCCAGACCGAGCCCCGGCCCATGCCACGCGGGATGGCCGGGTCCAGACCGTTCATCAGCGCGTCGATGATCCGGGGTAGCTCCGCCCGGTCCAGCTCGGCGGTGAGCAGCCGGACCCCGCAGGAGATGTCGAAACCCACCCCGCCGGGCGAGACCACACCGCCCGCGGCGACGTCGGTGGCCGCGACGCCACCGATCGGGAAGCCGTAACCCCAGTGCACGTCCGGCATGGCGTACGACGCGTCGACAATGCCAGGCAGGGTGGCCACGTTCGCCACCTGGTCCAGCGACCGGTCGGCACCGACGTCGGGCAGCAGCTCCGGCATGGCGAACACGACCCCGGGCACCCGCATCGGCGCCTCGCGGTCGATCCGGAACCGGTACGGCGACTCCTGGACCAGCTCCATGCCCGGACGGCTACCCGCCACGCGCACTCGTACACCCGGTTGGCGCCCGTCCGGTCCGGGTAGTGCGGGAGCATGCCCCAGCGGTACGAGAACTACCCGAGAATCGCGGTCGTCACCGGCGCGGACTCCGGCGTCGGCAAGGCCTGCGCGGTCGCCCTGGCCGAGGCCGGCTTCGAGATCGGTATCACCTGGTACGGCGACCCCGACGGCGCCGAGCGGACCGCCACCGAGGTCCGGGCCATCGGGCGGCGCTGCGAGGTCGCCGAGGTCGACCTGACCCGGCTGCCGGAGGCGGCGGCGGTCGTGGACGAGCTGGCCGACCGGCTGGGCGGCATCGGGGTTCTGGTCAACAACGCGGGCACCGGCGCCTCGACCCCGTTCGTCGACACCTCCTGGGAACAGTGGCGGGAGGTGCTGTCGGTCGACCTGGAGGCGCCCTTCCTGTGCGGGCAGCGCGCCGCCCGGCGGATGCGGGCCGCCGGGAACGGCGGGCGGATCATCAACATCACCAGCGTGCACGAGCACGCGCCCCGGGTCGGCTCTGCCGCGTACTGTGCCGCGAAGGGTGGGCTGGGGCTGTTGACCGGGGTGATGGCACAGGAGTTGGCCGCCGATGGAATCACCGTCAACGCGGTCGCCCCGGGTGAGATCGCCACGCCGATGACCGGTCAGGAGGACGTCGACCCGTTCACCCAGGAGCGGCCCGGCGTACCGGTGGGGCGGCCGGGCGACGCCCGGGAGGTCGCCGCAGTGGTCGCACTGCTCGCTTCCCCCGCCGCCAGCTACGTCACCGGGGCGTCCTGGCCGGTCGACGGGGGCATGCTGCTGATGGGCCCGCAGGCCAACAGCCTGACGTCGAACGACTGGCGCTCGGTCTGACCCCCAGCGGAAAACACCGCCGGTCGCGAACGGGACAGCGAGCGGCAAACCGGGCACGTATCCTTCCCCCTTCCGGTGATCAGCGGCGGCGGTGAAGCCGGTCGACGACGGAGGGGGACCGGATGCCCGAGTGGGCTGGTCGGGGCGGCCGGCAACGACGCGCCTTCGTCGTCGGTGGGGCGCTGCTCGGGATCGCCGCCCTGATGCTGCTGGCCGCCTGGCGCAGCACCGGCTTCCTCAGCGACCTCCTGCTCAACCTGGGCGCCAGCGTGGTGCTCGCGGCCATCTCGTATGTCATCTTCGATCCGCTGTTCGAGGAGGCCCGCAAGGCGCGGGTACAGGAGCACCTGAGCTTCGACCAGCAGGCTTTCGTGGCGCGGCTGCACCGCGCCGGCCGCCGGGTACGGATCCTCGACACCTGGACCATCCTGCTGGAGCAGCGGCACCGGGAGGAGACCTTGGCGGCGGTACGCGCGGCGCTGGCCAACGGCTCCCAGGTGCAGCTGCTCCTGCTCGACCCGGACTGCACCGCCGCCCAGCAGCGCTCCGAGGAACTGGAGCGGCAGCGGGTAAACGTGCCGCGGCAGATCCGCACCAACCTGCGCCACCTGGCCGCCTTCTCGGACGCCCTCGAGCCCCGGCTGCGGCACCGGTTACAGGTCCGGCTCTACGACGCCTCCCCGTCGATCCAGCTCTACCAGTGGGACGGTCGCGCGCTGATCTCGTTCTTCCCGATCGGGAAGCTGTCGTTCAACGTGCCCCAGCTCGAGGTGGACATGGACAGCCCGTGGGGCGGCTTCGTGCACGCCCGGTTCGAGGAGCTGTGGGAGCACGAGCAGGCGACCTTGGATTTGGAGCGGTACTGGTCGGTGACGGTCACTCTGCGCCACGACGACTCGGACGTGGTCGAGGTGCAGGTGCCCTACGTGACGGTGGACGGGCAGCACTACGTCGACTGCCACGCGTTCCGGCTGGCCCGGCCGCTGACCGTGCGGGCCGCGCTGCCGCCACGGGCACCCGGGGCGGCGCCGGAGGTGTTCACCCTGGCCGAGCCAGCCGACGGAGACCGTACGCCGGTCGCCACCGTGGTCCGGCAGTTCGACCAGAAGTACGGGCCCGGCAACGGGGAGCGGGCGATCCGCCGGTTGGCGCCGCAGCAGCCGGCCGGTCCGCGCACCCCCGCGCCCCGCTCCGCGGCGACCGGTGACACGCACGGACGGTGACCCCACCCGGCCGGTCGGGACGGCGCGCGGGACAATGGTGGCTGCCGTGCCCGATCGCCAGGAGGACCGTCCGCGTGTCGCCCAGCCCCGCTCCCCCGCCCGGGCCGACGCAGCTGCGCGCCGACTGTGGGCGCTGCTTCGGGCTGTGCTGCGTGGTGCCCGCCTTCGCCGCCTCGGCGGATTTCGCCGTCGACAAGCCGGCCGGTCAACCCTGCGCCAACCTGCGTCCCGACCACCGCTGCGGCATCCACACCGAGCTGCGGGAGCGCGGGTTTCCCGGCTGCACGGTGTTCGACTGCTTCGGCGCCGGCCAGCAGGTCGCCCAGGTGACCTTCGGTGGGCGGGACTGGCGGGACGCGCCGCAGATGCTGCCGGAGATGGCTGCGGCGTTCACCGTGCTGCGTCCGCTGCACGAGCTGCTCTGGTACCTGACCGAGGCGTTGGCGCTGCGCCCGCCGGCCGAGCTGCGCGTCGAGCTGGAGCGCGCCCGCGCCGAGATGTCGGCGCTCATCGGGGGCGAGCCGGCGCAGCTGCGCGCGGTGGATGTGGCCGCGCACCGAGACCGGGTCAACCCGTTGCTCTCGCGGGCCGGGGAAGCGGCCCGATCCCGGGGCGGCGCCCCAGGCCTCGACCGCCGTGGCGCGCAGCTGCTGGGGGCGGATCTGCGCGGAATGGACCTGCGCCGGGCCAACCTGCGCGGGGCGTTGCTGATCGGCGCCGACCTGCGCGGTGTCGACCTGGGCCTGGCCGACGTCACGGGCGCCGACCTGCGCGGCGCCGACCTACGCGGCGCGGACCTGCGGGCCACCCTCTTCCTGCACCAGGCCCAGCTGGACGCCGCTCGCGGTGACGCGCGCACCGGGCTGCCGGCGACGCTCACCCGGCCGGCGCACTGGACGGCGCTGTCGCTGACGCCGGTCCGCCGACCGCACCAGGCCGCGGCGCCCGCCCGCCGCGGCCGGCGCCGATAGGCGACGCCAGCCCGATCGGGTGCGCGTCGCGGTCAGCCTCCGGTCAACTCGCGGAAGCCAGCGTGGACCGGGCACTGCGGGCAGCGGCGCGCTGGCGCTGGCCCTGGTCGTGGCGGTCAGCCGCCGCGGGACGCTGCGGCTGCCGTCCGCCCCGCCGCCGGCCGAGACGATCACACCGGCGGTCAGCGCCAGCGGGCGAGGTTTCGTCGGCGACGACGCCGGGTAGCCACCGCCGACGCGGAACGGCACCGACGGGGGGCACGGCGTGGGTTTCCGAAAGCGCGACGGTGAGCTGCCGAGCGACCCGCAGCACAGCGAGGACGAGGCCGGCCAGGCCCGGTTGGTGCAGGTCGAGGCGGACACCGAGGTCCCGCCGCCGGACGGCACCGACGTACGGCCGGACATCGTGACCGAGGACGACAACTCGGGTGTCGCCGGGGGCTCCTCCGGCAGCAGCGGCGGTGGGTCCAGCATGCCCGGGCACCCGGACGCGACCCGCTGACGCGGGCTCAGCGCGGAGTCAGCGGCTGGCCAGCGCGGCCGCCCGCGCCTCGGTCATGCCCTTGTTGGCCAGCCCGTCGGCCCGCTCGTTCTCCGGGTGACCGTTGTGCCCCTTGACCCACAGCCAGGTGACCTGGTGCCGCTCGCAGGCGGCCTCCAGCCGCTGCCACAGGTCGGCGTTCTTCACCGGCTGCTTCGCGGCGGTCAGCCAGCCGTTGCGCTTCCAGGACGCCAGCCAGCTGGTGATGCCGTTGCGCACGTACGTGCTGTCGGTGTGCAGCTCGACGGTTACCGGCCGGTTCAGGCTCTCCAAAGCCTGGATGGCCGCCATCAGCTCCATCCGGTTGTTGGTGGTCGGACTGGCCTCGCCGCCGCACAGCTCCCGCTCGTGGTCGCCGTAGCGCAGCAGGGCGCCCCAGCCGCCCGGTCCGGGGTTTCCGCTGCACGCCCCGTCGGTCCAGATCTGCACACCTCTGCCGGCCGCCGCGTCCACCATGGCGAGCAACCTACCGGGCTGCGACGCCGCGACCCGCGCTCGGGTGGCCGCCACGCCGGGTGTCGCCGGTCGAAAATCCCGCGCGTCGCCCCGGCCCGGTCTGCCAGAGTCGATCACCATGGGCGGGAACTGGGACGCCGAGCGCTGATCCGCCCGGTCAGCGGGGCGGCGCGCCGGGCTCCGAGCCGGCGCCATCCGGCCCGGCATCGCCGGCTCCGCCGGCGGGCGGGACGCCCACCACGGCCGCCGGGATGGCCGGGGCGGGTCGGGTCGGGCGCAGCCGGTCGCGGACGCGGTTCGCCGCGTCACCGGCGGTGGCCGCGATCATCGGCAGCAGCCGGGTGGAGTTCATCACGGCGACCTCCTCGGCGGGGGTGGTCACGCCGTCGAGGAAGCGCAGCACCCGCTCGGCGGGGTTGCGGTCGAAGAGCCGGTCGAAGAAGTCCGGGCCACCGACCCCGCCCCGGTCCAGCGCGCGCAGGGCGACCGCGTCCATCCAGCGGTGCCGGCGCGGGTACGCCGGCGCGGGCACCGGCGGCCGTCTGGCGGCGAGGGCACGGGCCACCTGGTCGGCCTGGCGGTACATGGCGGAGAACGTGAAGCCGGTGGAGGGGCGGGTCGCGCCGCCGGCCGTGCCGAGGCGGACCACCCGGGGCGAGGGCCGGGCCGGGAACGGCGCGTCGGTCATCGGGATCACCCCGTTCTCCACCTCACGCACCCGCAGCCCGGCCGGATCGAACCCGAGCAGGTCCCGGTAGCCGACCAGCGCCGTGTCGTACCCGGAATCGGTGAGCAGGGCCGGCGAGAACTCGGTGTACTCGACCAGGGCGTAGCGGTCGCTCACCGGGAGCACGTACCCGAACGAGACGCCCCGGGTTGGCTGCGGGGTGCGGAAGTCCATCAGCACCGCCCGCGCCGGGTCGAACACCGGCCGGTCGGCTTCGAGCCACCACCCCCGGAAGTGCTGCAACCAGGTGGTGCGCCCGGGTCGGGCCGGTGGGCGGGGACGGGAGTCGAGCACCCAGCCGGCCCGTACGGTGGGCCCGCCGCCGGTGCGCACCACCACCCGGGTGCCGTCGTCGACGACCGTCCCGGCGGGCGCGACGATCCGGGTGGCGCCGAGGCGGCGCTCGGCCTCGGCAGCCCGGTCGTAGACCGGGCCGGAGCGGAGCATGGCGTACCGCAGCGGGGCCAGGTCGAGCACCCGACGCCGCGCCGGCGTGACCACGTCGACCTGCTGCCAGCTCGCGCTGAGCAGCGGGTCCAGGTCATCGTCCGGGTGGCCCCAGAACGCCCAGGTGCGGTCCTGGCCGCGCCGGCGCACCGGGTCGACGACCGCGATCCGCAGGTCGCGGACGCCGTGCCGGTCCAGCGCGGCGAGCAGCAGCGACGCGGCGCCGCCGCCGCCGAGCAGCGCGAGGTCGACGTCCAGCGGCGCGGATCCGGTCACCCGCCCCACGCTGCCACACCGCTCTGCCCCACCACCCGCCGCCACCGACGCGGCGCGTCCTCAGCCCACCCGGGCGGGATCGGGTACGGCCGGGGGCGGGTCGGCGTAGGCGCGGGCCACCGTCGCGCGGGTGAAGACCCGCCAGGTGGCGGCGGAGACGCCGATCGCCACCGCCAGGCCGACCCAGTAGGGCGCGGTGATGCCGAACCGGGCGGCGAGCAGACCACCGAGCAGGGCGCCCACGCAGTTGCCACCCGCCGCCACGAAGAGCGTGGTGCTGGCCACCCGGCCCTGCAACTCCGGCGGGGTGAGCCGTTGGCGCAGCGAGTTCGCCACGATGTTCCACAGTGCGCTGTGTACGCCGAAGGCGAAGAGCGCGAACCCGACCACGACCGTGCTGCGGGAGGCCGCCAGCGCCAGGTGCAGCCCCGCCTCGATCAGCAGGCCGATCCGGATCGTCCAGGTGGCGCCGGACCAGGCGATGAGCCGATCGCCGAGGAGCGCGCCGAGCACCCCGCCGAAGGCCATGCAGGTGAACAGCAGCCCGTAGCCGACGGACCCGAGCCGCAGTCGCTCGTCGGCGAGCAGCACCAGCACCGCCAGCGCGGCGGTCAGGGTCACGTTGAGCAGGCCGATCAGCACGGCCATCGTCCGGAGCAGCCGCTGATGGGCCAGCCAGCGCAGCCCTTCGACGATCTCCCCCCGCATCGAGCGGGTACGGCGTGCGCTCACGTCGGTGGCGGCGGCCCGGAAATCGCCTCCGATGAGCGCCACCAGCACCGCGCTGAGGGCGTACGTGACGGCGTTGACCAGGAACGGGCTGCTCGCCGCGAGCACGAACAGGAGACCGCCCAGCGGTCCGGCGAGCATGCCGTGCATGAGGGTGGTGCCGCCGCCGAGCCAGCCGTTGGCCCGCTCCAGGCGGTGCCGGGGCACCACGCTCGGCAGCACGGCCTGGCCGGCCGCACGGAACACGATCTCACCGGTGTTGACGACGAACAGCACCACGTACAGCAGCGCCACGCCGGCTGTCCCGGTCATGATCGCCGCGGCCAGCACGGCCAGCGCTACCACTCGCACCAGGTCGATGACGATCATCAGGCGGCGCCGGTCCATCCGGTCCACCAGCACCCCGCCGGGCAGCGCGAAGAGCAACCAGGGCAGCCAGGCCACGGCGGACGCCGCAGCCACCACGAGCGGGTCGGTCGTCCGCGAGGCGACGAAGAGCGGCGCGGCGACGGTGGCCAGGCCGCTGCCCAGGGCGGAGAGGGTGCTGGCCGCCCACAGCCGGGCGAACCGCGTGCCGAGTCCGGCGTCCCTGTCCCTTGCCACGGGCACGGAACCTACCAGCGAGCCGGCCCCGGCGGAGCGGGCCGGCTGAGCCGCCGACCGGGTGGTGCATTACCGCCGTCGCCGGCAATACCTCGCCATCGGCCCACCCGTGACAGCCCGGCCGGACGGACATCGACCGGATCAGCGGTGCCGGTCCGGCCGTGCGGGCCTTTCCGCAGCTCTCCCCGCCTTCGGGTGGACACGTGACGGCAACGAGGATTTCTCATTTTCACCGGATCGAGGTCCCAACGCACCTAGTGTTGGTCACACCGGTGCTAGTCACGGAGTTGGCCACCCGAACGACGTCCCACGCAGTCAGCGGACGAAAAGTGAGGGAAGACGCGTATGAAGGTCTCAACAGCACTCTGTTCGGCAGCGCTCGGCGTGGGCCTCGGCACGCTCCTGCTGCCGGGCGCCGCACTGGCCGACACCACCGTGTCACCAGCCACCACGCCGGTCGGTGGGACCGTCGTGCTCACCGCGACGACCTGCAACCCGAAATCGGGCGACGCCATCTTCCGCGTCACCGGCCCCAACCGCGACCAGAACGTCCGGTCCACCACCGCCGCGGCCGGCGGCGGACTCAGCGCCGAACTCTTCACCGCCGGGTTCACCCTCGGTACGTACACCGTGGCGGCCACCTGCGGCGACGGCAGCTCGGCCGGCAGCGCCACGTTCACCGTGACCCCGATCGGCGGCGCGCCCGCCGGATCCGGCGGCGGCAACCGCGACAACGGTGCCCTCGCCGCCGGCGGCACGCTGCTCGGCACCGCCCTCGCCGGCGCGGTGATCCTGTTCCGCCGGCGCCGTCCGGTGTCCGCCGTCGCCTGATCGGCGACCCGCTCCATCCCTGAGGACGGGTGCCCGCACCGGTGTCACCGGCGCGGGCACCCCGACGATCCCGTACGGAGGTCGGCACGTGTGGAGACGGCGGACCCTACCGGCCGTGGTCGCCCTGCTCGCCGTGAGCGGGCTGGGGCTGATCACCGTCGGCGTCACCGCCGACCCGCCGCGGCCGCCCCGGCCGCCGGCCGACGCGCCGACCCGCACCCACGCCGCACCGGACCTGGCGCCGCTGCCCCGCGCCGCGCCCGTCCGGGTGCAGATCCCGGCCATCGGCGTACGCGCCGAGGTCGTCCCCGTCGGCGCGGACGCCGCCGGGGTGCTGGAGGTGCCGCCACTGGACCGGCCCGCCCTCGCCGGCTGGTACCGGCACGGGGTCAGCCCGGGTGAGACCGGCAACGCCGTCCTGGTGGGACACGTCGACTCCCCGGCCGGGCCGGCGGTCTTCTTCGATCTCGGCCGCCTACGCGCCGGCCAGGAGATCCAGATCACCCGCGCCGACGCGCGCGTCACGACGTACACCGTGGACAGTGTGCGGTCGTACCCCAAGGAGCACTTCCCCACCACGCTGGTCTACGGTCCGGCGGACATCGCCGGGCTGCGCCTGATCACCTGCGGCGGCCGGTTCGACACCGGGACCGGCAACTACGTGGACAACATCGTCGTCTTCGCCACCCGCACGGCCTGAGCCCGGCCGCCCGGCTGTCGGGAGCCGGACCCCGCTCGGCAGAATGCGGTGGCACCGTCCCCTGCGAGCATCGTGGAGCGGTGCGCCGGCGACGGGGAGGCACGCGGTGGATCAGCATTCCGTACGAGACCGGGCCGGCCGAGGCGTACGCGCCCTGACCCATCGGCTCCTCGGTCGGGTCGAGGACCGGTCGCCCGCTCCGCGCCGGTCCAACCCGGACGCCGTGGTCGACTGCGCCGTCTACGCCAACGGCCGGCGCGAGCCCGGCCGCCCGCACTACGCCGACGCCTACGCCCGGCGCGGCCGCGACGCCTTCGTCTGGCTGGGGCTGCACGAGCCCGGGCCGGCGGTGCTCGCCGCGGTGGGCCGGACCTTCGGGCTCGACGAGCTGACCGTCGAGCAGGCGCTCGCCGACGGGCACCGGCCCACCGTGCAGCGCCACGGGCCGGTCACCCTGTTGGTGCTGCGCACCGCCGGGTACGTGGAGCACGACGAGCTGACCGACACCTCCGAGGTGATCGACACCGGGGACGTGATGGTGCTGCTGGGGGACCGGTTCGCCCTCACGGTGCGGCACGGGGCCGCCGGGGCGCTGCGCAGCGTCCGTGCCGACATCGAGCGCCGGCCGGCGCTGCTGGCCGCGGGACCGTGGGCGGTGGCGTACGCGGTCTGCGCTCGGATGGTCGACTCCTACCTGGAGGTGGCCGGGCACGTGGAGCGGGACCTGGAACGCGTCGAGGAGTCGGTGTTCGCCCGTGACCGCTCCGCCAACATCCAGCACATCTACCAGCTCAAGCGGGAGGTGGTGGAGTTCAAGCGGGCGGTGCTGCCGTTGCAGGCACCCCTGCGTTCGCTGCTCGACCCGGGCCCGGACGGGCCGCCGCGCGCCCTGCACCGCTGGTTCGTCGACGTGGACGGCCGGTTGGGCCGGGCGGTGGACCGGGTGGCCGCGTACGACGACCTGCTCACCTCGATCGTCCAGTCCCGGCTGGCGCAGCTCGCCGTGGAGCAGAACAACGACATGCGCAAGATCGCCGCGTGGGCGGCCATCGCGGCCACCCAGACCGGCATCGCCGGCGTGTACGGCATGAACTTCGACCACATGCCGGAGCTGGCCTGGCGCTACGGCTACGCGGGCGCGCTCGCCCTGATGGCGGTGGCCGCCCTCGCCCTGTACCGGCTGTTCCGGCGCTCGGGCTGGCTGTGAACTCCCCGTCCACCGCCGTCGGCTAACCTCGCGCGGTGATGTGGCAGCGGTACGTGGCGATCGGCGACAGCACCACCGAGGGGCTCGACGACCCGGACGGCGCTGGCGGCTACCGGGGCTGGGCCGACCGGTTCGCCCTGGCGGTGGCCCGCGCCCAGGGCGGCCTTGAGTACGCGAACCTGGCGATCCGTGGCCGGACCACCGCGCGGATCCGCGCCGAGCAGCTCCAGCCCGCCCTCGATCTGGCCCCCGACCTGGCCACCGTGGTCGCCGGCATGAACGACGTGCTGCGCCCCTCGTTCGACGCCGACAAGGTCGCTGAGGATGTCGCGGCGATGCAGCGGGCGCTGGTCGGGCAGGGTGCCACCGTGCTGACGTTCACGATGCCGGACCCGGCGCCGGTGATGCCGCTGGCCCGGCCGCTGCGGGGTCGGATGCTGGCCCTCAACGAGGCGCTGCGGGCCGCCACCGCGCGGACCGGCGCCACCCTGCTCGACCTGGGCGCCCACCCGGTCTCCTCCGATCCCCGGCTGTGGAGCGACGACCGGCTGCACGCCAACAGCGCCGGGCATGAACGGATCGCCGCCGCGCTGGCGTACACGGTGGGTCTGCCCGGGTTCGACGACTCCTGGACGCGGCCGTTGCCGCCGCCGCCACGGCGTCGGCGGGGCGAGGTGTTCGGCGCGGAGCTGGCGTGGAGCCGACGGCACCTGCTGCCCTGGCTGGCCCGGCACCTGCGCGGCCGGTCCTCGGGCGACGACCGGGTCGCGAAGCGGCCGGTGCCGCTGCCGGTGTCGCTGGACTGACGACGGGCGGTGCCCGGGGCCGGCAGGTGGTGCGGCAGGATGGCGACGTGGGCAAGGGTGCGGGGCGCCGGCGGGCGGACGCGACGACGGGACGGGCCTGCCCGTGCGGCTCCGGTCAGGCGTACGCCGACTGCTGCGCGCCGCTACACCGGGGTGTGGCGCAGGCGCCGACCGCCGAGGCGTTGATGCGCTCCCGGTTCAGCGCCTTCGCCGTCGGCGACAGCGGCTACCTGCTGCGGAGCTGGCACTCCTCGACCCGCCCGGAGCGGCTGGAGCTGGACCCGGGGCAGCGGTGGACCCGGCTGGAGGTCGTCGAGACCGAGCGGGGCGGCCTGCTCGACACCGCCGGCACGGTGACCTTCCACGCCCACCACCGGGCGGCGGGGCGCCCGGGCACGCTGACCGAACGCAGCCGGTTCGTCCGCGAGGACGGCCGGTGGGTCTACCTCGCCGGCGAACAGTCCTGACGACCGCCCGGACGGCCGGTTCGGTCGTAGGATGATGGTGGCCCTGGTTCTGCGCCGCACCTCACCGTACGAGCAGGTCCGCGCGGTGTACGGGGCCCGGTCAGCGACGTGGCGGCGGCTCCGCTGGAGTCGGACGGAGACCACGGATGACCATGACCTTCATCAATCTGCCGGTGCGTGACCTGACCACCGCCGCCGAGTTCTATCGGTCGCTCGGCTTCACCAGCGAGCAGGCCGAGCTGGATGGGGACAGCCAGGCGTTCACCATCTCCGACGGCACCCGGCTGATGCTGCACCTCCGCTCGGCCTTCGAGGAGTACACGGGGCTCACCGTGACGGACACGGAGAGCAGCCGTGAGGTCATCGTGGGGGTGACGACCGAGAGTCGGGAGCAGGTCGACGAGCTGGTCGACCGGGCGGCGGTGGCAGGCGGGGAGTCGCTCGGGCCGGGGACCACCAATGGCGGGCGGTACATGCGCGGCTTTCGGGACCTCGACGGCCACCAGTGGTCGTTCCTGCACATGCAGGGTTGAACCCGGGTCCGACGGCGATCGGCGCGACCGCCGCCGGGCTCGTGCCGCACGTCGCC
This sequence comes from Micromonospora sp. NPDC005161, assembly GCF_053599855.1. Lineage (NCBI taxonomy): Bacteria > Bacillati > Actinomycetota > Actinomycetes > Micromonosporales > Micromonosporaceae > Micromonospora > Micromonospora sp. NPDC005161. The sequence continues at coordinate 41,040 of NZ_JBSFYQ010000036.1, read as the reverse complement.
CCGGTCACTCCGGGCCGGGTGCGCCGACCGCCGCGACGCCGCCGCGCGCGCCCACGCTGGCCGCGCGACGCCGGCGGTGGGCCACCAGCACCAGCGCCACGATGAGGTACGGCCCGGCCGCCACCGCGAACGCCACCGCGTTGCCCGCCGCCGTGGCGACGAGGCCATAGCCGACGTAGGTCACGATGACCAGCACGTCGGTGGCCATCCCGGCCAGCGAGGTGACGGTGGCGCGGCTGTTCCCGGTGATCCGCGCCTGGAGCCGCGCGTCGGCCAACACGGTGGCCAGTTGCGCGGCCCCGAACGCCACCGCGAGCAGCACGAACCCGGCCGGGTGCGCGATGAGCGCTCCCCCGGCCAGCGCACCGGCGACGACGACCAGCAGTGCGGCGTAGCCGAGCGCGCCCAGCCGCTCCCCCGCCGGAGCGAGCAGTCCGCCGGTGGTCACCCCGGCCCAGAGCAGCAGGAGCAGCAGCGGCACGACCTGCGCCCCGACGCCGGTGTCCAGGGCCAGCAACGGGGTGTACTCGTCGAGGGCGCCCCAGTCGGCGGCCACCACCGCGACCAGCAGCACGGCGGCCCGCACCGGCGGATGCGTACGGACCTGTGTCACCCCCGCCCGCAGCGTGTCCCACCAACTCGGATCGCTGTCGTGCACACCCGACGGCGATTCCGGGTCGGCCTCCCCGGCCACGGCGGGCGCGGTCGGTGGTGTGCGGTGCTCCGGGAAGCGGCCGGCGACGGCGGCGGCGAGCAGACAGGCGAGCACGCTGCCCACACCGACCGCCGGGTAGCCGCCGACGGCGAGCACCGGGCCGGCGAGCACCCCGGAGACCAGCACGCCCAGCACACCCGCCGTCCGGGCACGACCGAGCACCCGGGGATACCGGCCGACCGCGCCGAGCCGGTCCAGTTCGGTCCAGACCAGCGCCTCCAGGGCGCCGGAGACCAGCGCGCCACCGGCGCCCCAGAGCAGGAACCCGACCGCGAACGCCGGGTACGACGGGACCAGGACCCAGAGGGCGTACGCGGCGGCGGTGACCAGCGGAGCGAGGCGCAGCAGCAGCCGGCGGGACACCGTGTCGGCCCAGGCGCCGGAGGGCACCTCGAACAGGATGCCGGCGGCCGACCAGATGACGAAGAGCGAGGAGATCTGCCCCACCGACAGCCCGGTGTCGGCGAAGAGCAGCGCGTACACCGGGTAGAGCAGGACGAGGTCGCTGAGGAACGCGTACCCGTAGAGGGTGGTCGTCAGCCGGCGGACCGGCGGGTCGGGCACGCGTGCGGCGATGCGGGTCATGAGGCCTTCCCGTGGGAGTGGAGACGGACACCGGACGTGCGGTGCCCGTGGTGGCCCACGGGATCGGCCTACAGCGTTGGATCAATGTCGCCAGGTCATGTCGGAGATGCTAGACCCGCCTCGCGGCGCCGGCCAGCGCTTTCGGCACGCCGGACGACGCGAGGCGGGGCGGGACCTCGCGGACCCCGCCCCGCCGTCCGGTACCGCTTCAGCGACGGTTCGGGTCGACCGGCGGAATGACCGTGGTCGCCTCGCTGTCGTCGCTGGCGCGCTGGTCGGGCACCACGCGATCGGCGCCGGCGCTCACCACCTGGGTGGCCTCCGGGTCGGCTGCGGGACGCACCACCTGGGTGGCGTCCGGGTCGACCGGGCGGGCGACCACCTGGGTGGCCTCAGGGTCGGTGCTGGGGGTCGCCTGCCGGGCCAGTTCGGCCTCGGCGTCCCGGCGGCCGGCCCGGTAGGCGCAGGCGTGCGTGGCGATCAGCTGCGACTCCTGCTCCGCGCGGCTCAGCCACGTCTCCCAGCGGCTCTGCATGGGACGGATCAGGCCGCCACCGACCCCGACGACGAGGATGCCGCCGACGGTGGCCAGCACGGCGATCAGCACGGGAGTGGTGACCGCGGTGGCCACGCCGACCTGGTTCAGCGCGGCGATGACACCGAGGCCGAGGATGGACACCGAGGCGATGCCGGCCAGCACCCGACCGTACGACAACCCGCCGAGCGCGCCACTGATGATGTCCTTGACGGCGTTGGCGATGGCGGCGGCGACCACGACGATGACGATCGCGACGAAGGCGCGGGGCAACCAGGACACCACCGCGGCGATCAGGTCGGAGATCGGGTTCGGGCCCCAGATGCCGAAAGCGAGCTGAAGGGTGAGCAGCAGCACCGCGTAGTAGACGAGCTTCGCCACGATGTCGCTGGCGTCGTACCGGGAGCGGCTCAGTGCCCGGCGGACGCCGCCGCGCTCGACGGCGCGGTCGAAGCCCACCCGTTCCAGCACCTTCTCGACGATCTTCAGCACGGCCTTGGCGATCAGCCATCCCGCCACCAGGATCGCCAGGAAGGCGACGGCCTTGGGCAGGAAGAGCATCACCGAGCGGAGGGCGTCGCCCACCGCGTCGCTGACGTTGTCACTCATCGGGTTTTCCTCCACGCGGGGCAGCCGGGACGGTCGGCCCCCGACCTACCCCCGCCGACGCGCGCGGAAACGCCGGCCGCTCAGCGCTGCGGCGTCCCGGGGTGGTCGTCGCCCTCCTCGGCGGCGGCGGCAACCCCCTCCGTCACCGGCCCCAGATCCGGCGTCGCGGGTGTCACCGGCTGGCCCGGCCCCGCTGCGTGTGGTGCCATCTGGTCGAAGAAGCGCAGCAGCTCGACCGGGAACGGCATGACCAGGGTGCTGTTCTTCTCGGCCGCCACGTCCACCACGGTCTGCAACAGGCGTAGCTGGTACGCACCGGGTGTGGCCTCCATCGCCCGGGACGCGTCGGCCAGGCGCCGCGACGCCTGGAACTCGCCGTCCGCGGCGATCACCCGGGCCCGGCGTTCCCGTTCCGCCTCGGCCTGCCGGGACATCGACCGTTTCATCCCTTCGGGCAGCGAGACGTCCTTGACCTCCACCCGCTCGATGAGCAGCCCCCACGGCTTCTCCGTGGGCGCGTCGATGACGGACTTCAGCTCGGCGTTGACCCGCTCCCGGTCGCCCAGCACGGTGTCCAGGTCGGCCCGGCCGATCACCGAACGCAGCGCGGTCTGCGCGACCTGGAGCACCGCCGAGGGATAGTCGTGCACGTTCACCAGCGCCTTCACCGGGTCCACCACCCGGTAGTAGACGACCGCGTCGACGGTGAGCGTGACGTTGTCCCGGGTTATCGCGCCCTGTGCCGGTACGCCGATCACGGTGGTCTGCAGGCTGACCCGCACGATCCGGTCGGCGATCGGGACGATCAGTTGCAGGCCCGGCTGACGGACCCGTTCCAGCACCCGACCGAACCGGAACACGATGCCGCGTTGGTACTGCTGCACCTGACGGAGGCTGAGTGCCAACGCCAGCAGCACGACCACGACGACGATGACCAGGCCAACGACGGCGGCTCCCATGACATCCCGCTCCCTGGAGGCGCCCACCTCCCGGAGCGCCGGGTACCCGTTCCGCTCCCCGCCATGCGGCCCCGATCGCAACACGCGGCGAGCGGGATCGTGGGTGAAGTGCTCGCGAACGCGTGCCGCGCGGAGCGCTGCGTCTCGCCCGCGCGGGGGAGGCGCTCATGCGTGCGAGGGAGGTGCCGGGTGCGGGCAAGATCGCCCGGCGGAGCGATCCCATCGGGGCGGCGAAACGGCAGGCTCGATCGCGTCGAACACACGGCGCAAACACCCCGAGGAGACACCACAATGAAGTTCCCCCGCCCTGCTTTCATCGCCGCGCCGGTCCTGGTCATGGGCTACGGGATCATCCGTCTCGTCGACGGCCTGGACGGCTTTCGTGGTCCCGGCCCGGCCTGGACCATCGGGCACCTCGCATTCATCGGCGCGCTCATCGCGTTCATCTCCGCGTTCTGGCAGATGCGTCGCATGGCTGGTGGCCGGGTCCTGGCGACGGTGAGCGCCACGGCCGGCACCCTCGGCGCGCTGGCGCTGATCACCCAGTTCTCGATCGACATCGCAGCCGGCTTTCTGGCCACCGACAACTACGGCATGAGCATGATCGTCCACCAGGTACGCACTCTGCCGGGTGTCTCGCAGCTGGCCTACGACTTCGGGCCCTACGCCTTCTACCTCGGCCAGCTCGTGCTGGTCGTCCTGCTCGCCGTGCAGCGCCGGGTCAAGCTGTGGACGCCGGGCCTGGTGCTGGCCGACCTCGCTACGCCGTTCATCGACAAGGACCTGATTCCGCTGGGCGCGGTCCTGTTGCTGGTCTCCTTCCTCCCGCTGGCCCGCGGCACCACCGCCGCCACCCCGGCGAACCCGGTGCCCGCTCTCGCCTGAGCGGAGAGTCCGGAGCCGATCCCCCCGGCCGCGGGGGGATCGGTTGCACCTGGGGAGGGGCAGGGGTTATGCATACTGTCGCGATGTCGCTCGCCCGCTTCGTACGCACCACTAATCCGTACGTGGTGGATGCGGCGATCACCGTGTTCGTCCTCGTCGCGGTGTCACTGCCGTTCGTGCTTCCCCGGCCGGGTGGCACACCGGGGCTGCTGGCGTACCTGCTCACCGCGGGTACGGCGATCCCGCTGATCTGGCGCAGACGGGTGCCGTTCACCGTGTTGGTGGTGGTCGCGCTGGCCACGATCGCGGGCAAGGCGGTGGACGCGCCAGGGCAGCCCCTCGCGTACGGCGGGTTGGTCGCGCTCTACACGGTCGCCGCAATCGGCGGTCGCCGGCAGCGCTGGGGCGCACTCGCCGCGACCTTCCCCGGTGTGGCGGCAGGAGTGGCGTTCAACACGAACCGCGTGAGCGAGTACTTCTACACGTTCCTGGTCTTCTTCACCGCGTACGTCCTGGGTCGGCTCAGCCACGCCCGCCAGGAGCGCGCGACCGCCCTGGAGGACCGGGCACTTCGGGCCGAGCGCGAGCGCGAGTTCGAGGCCGATCGGGCCGCCGCGCGCGAGCGGGCCCGAATCGCCCGGGAGATGCACGACGTGCTGTCCCACGCGGTGAGCCTCATGATCGTGCAGGCCGAGGCCGGGCCGGTTGCGGTGCGCACGGCCCCGCACCGGGCCGAGGCCGCGTTCGACGCGATCACCGCCGCCGGCCGCGACGCCATGGTGCAGCTGCGCGGCATGCTCGGCCTGCTGCGCTCGGAGGCCGGACCCCGCGGCCCGCAGCCCACCCTGGCCCAGCTGCCGCCACTGATCGACGGTGTCCCGGTGGCCAGCCTGCGGGTGACCGGCGAGCCGCGCCCGGTGTCGGCCGACGTGGAGCTGGCCGCGTACCGCATCGTGCAGGAGGCCCTGACCAATGCCGTCAAGCACGCGGCGGCCAGCAGGGTCGACGTACACCTCGGCTGGTCGCCCGAAGCCCTCACGATCACCGTGACCGACGACGGTGCCGGAACCGGCGGCCCGGGCGGCGGACACGGCCTCATCGGCATCCGGGAACGCGCGACCGCCTGCGGCGGTACGGCGAGAATCGGGCCGGACGCAGGTGGACGTGGGTTCACCGTCGGGGTTCGGCTACCGTTCCCGGCGTGACGATTCGGGTGGTGATCGCGGACGACCAGGAGCTTGTGCGCAGCGGGTTCGCCATGATCCTTGACGCCCAGCCGGACATTACCGTCGTCGCCGAAGCCGGTGACGGCGAGGCGGCCGTGACCGCCGTTCAGGAGTACCGGCCGGATGTGGCACTCCTGGACATCCGAATGCCGACGATGGACGGTATCGAGGCCGCCCGTCGCATCTGCGCGGACACCGGCAGCCGAGTGATCATGCTGACCACATTCGACCAGGACGATTACATCTACGAAGCGCTCTATGCCGGTGCCAGCGGCTTCCTGCTCAAGGACGTGCGCCGCGACGACCTCGTCCACGCCGTCCGGGTCGTGGCCTCCGGCGATTCGCTGCTGGCCCCCTCGGTGACTCGGCAGATCATCGCCGACATCACCGCCCGCCACCGGCCCGGTGCGACCCGGCTGGCCGACGCGCCCGACGCCTGCCTCAACGTGCTCACCACCCGCGAACGGGAGACCCTGCACCTGCTGGGCCGAGGCCTGTCCAACGCGACGATCGCCCAGACCCTGGTGGTGAGCGAGCACACCGTGAAGACCCACGTCAGCAATGTGCTGACCAAGCTCGGCCTGCGCGACCGTGCCCAGGCGGTGATCTGCGCCTATGAGACCGGCCTGATCACCGCCGGCGAGAACTGAGCCGGACCGGTGTGCGCATCACGAGTGGGTTGGTCCGAGCGATGACGTGGGGTGGTGAACCTCTAGCGCGCGGGCGAGTTTTGGCAATATCCTCCGGAGAACGTGCGGCCATTGGAGCTACTTTTCATTCACCGCCGGCCGCAGGAGGAGACAACATGCACGTCGACCCTTCCGAAGTGGACCGCCGGACGCTGCTGCGGGCCGGTCTCGGCGCGGCCACGGTCGCCGTGGTCGGGAGCGAACTCGCCTTCCCGGGCGCCGCGCAGGCCGCCCCCGGCGCCGACCTGGACTGGATCATCAGCTGCGACGAGTGGGCGGCTCGCCCGCCGAAGGACCCGCTGTCGGTCAGCGCCATCGCCACCAACAAGATCATCGTGCACCACATGGCGTTCCCGAACGTCACCGACTACTCCCAGGAGCAGGCGGTCAAGCTGGCCCACGACTGCCAGGACCTGCACATGGACGGCAACGGCTGGTCCGACACCGGCCAGCACTTCACTGTGAGCCGGGGCGGCTACGTGCTGGAGGGTCGGCGGGGCAGCCTGGAGCGCCTCGAAGCCGGCGACCGGCAGATGATCTCGGCGCACTGCCCGGGCGAGAACGGCCGGGCCATCGGGATCGAGAACGAGGGCACCTACGTCACCGAGACGCCGCCGAAGGCGCTGACCGACTCGCTGGTCAAGCTCTGCGTCGCCGTCTGCCGGCAGTACGGGCTGCACGCGCACGACATCTTCGGCCACTGGGACTTCCGCACCACGCAGTGCCCCGGCGCCGCCTTCTACCGCGAGTTCCCGGAGCTGCGCCGGCGGGTGTTCGCCGCCCTCGGCACCGATCTGGCCGACGTTCCGGCGCGCCGCTGGCCCGACCTGTGGCGCTTCGTCAACTCCCCGTCGGTCCGGGTGGTGCAGTACCTGCTCGCCTTCCGCGGCTACCCGGTGACCGTCAGCGGCACCTTCGATGCCGCGACCGTGACCGCCGTGCAGGACTGGCAGGCCCGCAACGGCATCCCGGTGGACGTGGACGCCACGCTCACCACGCCGACCTGGGAGACCCTCGCGCCCGAACTGGACCAGCACGCCAGCGGCCTGCCGGTGACCGCGGTGCAGGAGATGCTCTTCACCAAGGGGTACGCCGTCACCGTCACCGGCGCGTACGACCACGCGACCCGGGACGCCGTGAAGGACCTGCAGGCGCTGCACGGGCTGCCGCGCAACGGCAAGCTCAGCACGAGCACGTGGTGCACGATCGTCGGCGGAAATGTCCGCCAGTCGTTCCGGCACCGCTGATCCTCTGGGGCACCGGCGGCGGCGCGGGCGCGAACCCGTGCCGCCGCCGGGCCCGGCACCAGCGGAAACGCGGCGCGCCTCGTTGTTCGCCCTCCACCGGTCTGCGACGATGACGGCGACCAGGACCAAGGAGCCGTGAATCTATCGTGCACACCTTCTTAGGCCGCCTGCACGGTCTGCGTCGCTATCAAGAGCAGCTCAAGGCGGCGGACTTGGCCGAGGCGTCGTTGTGAAGGCGACCCGGATCGCCTACTCGCATCGGCTGAATGCGGGGAAGTACTGCGCGCTGGTCGAGCAGGCGCGGCGGTTGGGCCAAGTGCGCTGCGAGGTGTGGCAACGCTACGGGTCGGCGGGCGGGGCTGGGCTGACCGACCGGGAGGTTCGCGACCGATGGTTGTCGGAGGCCATCCACCACCGGTTCGGGGTGTTGGCGAACGCGTGGAAGGAAACCGTTCGCGACGCAATGGCCGACATCGCCGCGACCCGAGAGTCGGCAAAGACGCAGGTGCGCCGAGCCATTCGGCGCCGCACCAGCGATCAGGCAGAGCAGAAGCGGCTGTTCAGCCTACTCAAGGCCGACCGGTGGGTCGACGATCCGTACCTGTCGCGGCAGATCCGCTCACACCGGCGGCGCGGGCACAACCACACCCACAACCAGATCGTGGTGCGCGCCGACCAGCACCACACCCGACCCGACAGCGATAGGCGGCTGTGGCTGGCCGTGCCCGGCCTCGTGCGACGCCAGATGGTCCGCATCCCACTGAACACCACCGTCGCTCCGACGGGCACGCTGCGGCTGATCCTGCGCGGCGACCGCGTGGAGATCCACTACCAAATCGACGCCGCCACCATGAAACCCTCACAGCGTCCGTGTGGCACGGCGACGCTGGGGGTGGACAAGGGTTACACCGAGGCGCTGACCGATTCCGATGGCAACCACCACGGCGATCGCCTCGGTCAGTTGTTGACCGCCGAGTCTGATCGGATCAAGGAACGCAACCGCCGCCGGGCGAAACTGCGTTCGATCGCCAACACCGCCGCCCGGCGCGGCGACCAGGCGAAGGCCGACCGGATCACCACGAACAACCTCGGCACGATCAAGCGAAACCGGCAGGCCGCACGCCACCGCGGGCGGGTACGCACGGAGATCTTCACCGCCGTGCATCAGGTAGTGGACAAGGCCGCCGTCGTGGTCGCCGAAGACCTGACCAAGACGTTCACCGGGCGCAAGCAACTCGGCAGGAACACCAACCGGCGTCTCGCCGCGTGGACCAAGGGGGTCACCGCGCAGGCGCTGAAGAATGTGTCGGAGCGCAGAGGTTCTGCGCTCGTGCACGTCAACGCCGCCTACACCTCACAAGTCTGTCACCGCTGCGGCTGCTTTGGCCGCCGCACCGGGGATCGGCTTCACTGCACCCTGTGCGGGGTGGTGTGGCAGGCCGACGTGAACGCCGCGGTCAACGTCCTGCGACGACATGGTGACCCCGACATCACCCTGCACACCCCGCATCGCGCGGTGAGGCAGATCGTGCAGGCACGGGCCGATCGCCACCGGAGCAGACTGCCGCTCCCGGACTCCAGCCCGGTACACCGGGCGGAGAGCGAACCATCCGACGTGCTCAGCAACGAGCACTAACAAGGAAGCAGGGTGCTGTGCAGACGCGACTCAACCCGTACCTCAATTTCCCCGGCACCGCCCGTGCGGCGATGGAGTTCTACCACCGCGTGTTCGGCGGCGAGATGACGATGAACACCTTCGGCGAGTTCGGCAGCACGGAGCCGGGCCTGTCCGACCAGATCATGCACGCGCGGCTGGAGTCCCCCAACGGGTTCACCCTGATGGCGTCGGACACCGCGCCCGGGATGAACCATGTGCCCGGCACCAACATCGCGATCAGCCTCAGCGGCGACGACGCCGACGAACTGCGCGGCTACTGGGCGCAGCTCTCCTCGAGCGGGTCGGTGACCATCCCGCTGGAGAAGCAGATGTGGGGCGACGAGTACGGCCAGTGCGTCGACCCGTACGGCATCCACTGGATGGTCAACATCACCCAGCCCCAGGCCTGACCAGCGCACCGTCGCCGGTCAGCCGGTTTGGCCGACGGCGCGGGCGGAAAGAGTGCCGGGCATGAGATGGGCCCGTCGAGCCGTACCCGCCGTCGCCGCCGCGCTCGCCGCGCGGGACCTGATCCAGCGCGACCACGCGCTGCTGCGCAACTTCCCGGTGCTCGGGCGCGCCCGATACCTGTTGGAGGCGGTCGGGCCGGAGCTTCGGCAGTACATCGTGGCCGGCAACAACGAGGAGCGGCCGTTCACCCGGGACCAGCGCCGCTGGGTGTACGCGTCGGCGAAGCAGCAGAACAACTACTTCGGCTTCGGCACGGACAACGACATCGAGTACACCCCCGGTTATCCGATCATCAAGCACCGTACCTTCGGCCGGGCCGTGCCGCCGTCGACGCCGGCCGCCGGGCAGGACGTGCGACTGCCCTGCGCCAAGGTGCTCGGCGCGGCCCGGGGGCGGGCCCGCGCGTTCCGACCGGAGTCGGTGGTCAACATCTCCGGGATGAGCTTCGGCTCGCTCTCCGGCAACGCCGTCGCGGCGCTGAACCGGGGTGCCGCGCTCGCCGGCTGCCTCCAGAACACCGGCGAGGGTGGCCTGTCGCCGTACCACCGCCACGGTGGTGAGCTGGTCTTCCAGCTCGGTACGGCGTATTTCGGCTGCCGGGACGAGCACGGCCGGTTCAGCCTGGACCGGTTGAAGGATCTGGTCGCCAGCGCGCCGGTGAAAGCGCTGGAGATCAAGCTGAGCCAGGGCGCAAAGCCCAGCCTCGGCGGGCTGCTGCCCGGCGCGAAGGTGTCCGCCGAGATCGCCGCCACCCGGGGCATTGCGGCCGGTCAGGACTGCGTCAGCCCCTCCCGGCACGCCGAGTTCTCCGACTGCGACAGCCTGCTCGACTGGGTGGAGCTGCTGGCCGCCGAGACGGGCCTGCCGGTCGGCATCAAGTCGGCGGTCGGCGACCTGGGCTTCTGGCAGGAGCTGGCCACCCTGATGCGGGACACCGGCCGGGGCGTCGACTTCGTGACGATCGACGGCGGCGAGGGTGGCACCGGCGCCGCGCCGCTGATCTTCACGGACTCGGTGTCGCTCCCGTTCCAGCAGGGCTTCTCCCGGGTGTACAAGGTCTTCGCCGAGCACGACCTGCACGAGCAGGTGGTCTTCGTCGGCGGCGGCAAGCTCGGCCTGCCGGACAACGCCATCGTGGCGTTCGCGCTCGGCTGCGACCTGGTCAACGTGGGTCGGGAGGCGATGCTGTCGATCGGCTGCATCCAGGCGCAGAAGTGCCACACCGACACCTGTCCCACCGGCGTGGCGACCCAGAACGCCTGGCTGGTCCGGGGGCTGGACCCGACGCTGAAGTCGGTGCGCGCGGCCAACTACCTGCGGACGCTGCGCCGGGACCTGGTGAAGGTTGCCGAGGCGTGCGGCGTGGAGCACCCCGGCCTGATCGGCACCGACACGGTGGAGATCCTGGACGGCCGCACCGGCTCCACTCCCCTGCACGAGGTGTACGGCTACCGGCCGGAGTGGGGCCGGCCCTCGCCGGCCGACCGGGCGGAGATCGTCCGGCTGATGGCACCCGAGGCGCCGCAGGGCGGCAGCGCGACGCCCTCCCCCACCGCCGTCGGCTGACCGGCGCTCGCCGATAACCCCTGGAGGCGGACGCCGGGGGCCCCGTATCGTGGCGCGGTGCTGATCAGACGCGAGACGCCCGCCGATGTCGACGCCATCCGCGCGGTGCACGCCGCCGCCTTCACCGCGCCGGACGGTGGCGTACCGGTCGAGGCGACCCTGGTCGACGCGCTGCGCGCCGACGAGGGCTGGCTGCCCGCGTACTCCCTGGTGGCGACCGACCCGGACGGGCAGGTGGTGGGGCACGTGGTGGCCACCCGCGCCCAGGTGGCCGGTCAGCCGGTCGCCCTCGGCGTGGGGCCGCTCGGCGTGCTTCCCGACCGGCAACGGCGCGGGGTCGGCTCGGCGCTGATGCACGCGGTGCTCGGCGCGGCCGACGCCCGGGACGAGCCGCTGGTGGTGCTGCTCGGCCACCCCGACTACTACCCGCGATTCGGGTTTCGACCGGCCGTCGAGCTGGGCGTCACCCCGCCGCAGCCGTGGGGCCCGCAGTACTTCCAGGCCCGCCCGTTGAGCGCGTGGCGGGGGTCGATCCGGGGCGAGTTCCGGTACGCCGGCCCGTTCGACGAGCTGTGACCGCACCGCAGATCCGGCGGCGGCGCGCCACCGACCTCGACGGATGCGTGGCGGCGCTCGCCCTCGTCCATGGGGCCGACCGGTACCCGCTGAACTGGCCCGCCGACCCGCACCAGTGGCTACGCGAGCCCCGTCCGGCGCGCGCGTGGGTCGCCGTCGACGCCGACTCGGCGATCGTCGGGCACGTGGCGGTGCAACGGCTGCCCGACCCGGCGGACGGGTCGCTCGCCCGGCCGACCGCCGAGGTGACTCGCCTCTTCGTGTCGCCGACCGCCCGCGGGACCGGGCTGGGCGCTGCTCTGCTGACCCGGGCCCGGCGGTGGGCGGCCGAGCGCGGGACGGACCTGCTGCTCGACGTGGCTGTCAGCGACACCGCGGCCACCGCCCTCTACGAGCGCACCGGGTGGCGGTGCACCGGCACCAGCACGGCGCAGTGGACCGCCCCGGACGGCAGCGCCGTGTCACTTCATCACTACACGCTGCCAACGGGCGGGGAAATCAGCGACCGGCGGCCCTGTTAGCGCAGCTCACTGTGGTGATCGCGGACGCCATGCGAACATATGTACGTGTCGCCCGGGGCCAGCATCCTGCACGCCGACCTGGACGCCTTCTACGCGTCGGTCGAGCAGCGCGACGACCCGCGCCTGCGGGGGCGGCCGGTGATCGTCGGCGGCGGCGTGGTGCTGGCGGCCAGCTACGAGGCGAAGGCGCGGGGCGTACGCAGCGCGATGGGCGGCCAGCAGGCGCGCCGGCTCTGCCCGGACGCGATCGTCGTACCGCCCCGGATGTCGGCGTACACGGCGGCCAGCCGGGCGGTGTTCGAGATCTTTCGACAGACCACCCCACTGGTCGAGGGGCTCTCCATCGACGAGGCGTTCCTGGACGTGAGCGGTCTGCGCCGGCTGGTCGGGCCGCCGGCCGACATCGCCGAGCGGCTGCGCCGGGAGGTCCGCGAACGGGTCCACCTGCCGATCACCGTGGGCGTGGCCCGGACGAAGTTCCTGGCGAAGGTGGCCAGCGGGGTGGCGAAGCCGGACGGCCTGCTGGTCGTCGCGCCCGACGCGGAGCTGGCGTTCCTGCACCCGCTGCCGGTGGAGCGGCTGTGGGGCGTCGGCCCGGTCACCGCGGCCAAGCTGCGGGAACGGAGGATTCGTACCGTCGGCGAGGTGGCCCGGCTCGGCGAGGCGGCGCTGGTGTCAATACTCGGCGCGGGCGCCGGCCGGCACCTGCACGCCCTGGCGCACAACCGCGACCCCCGGGCCGTGCTGGTCGGCCGCCGACGCGGCTCGATGGGCGCGCAGCACGCGCTGAGCCGTACGCCACACGCGCCGGCGGAACTGGACGCCGTCCTGGCCGGCCTGGTCGACCGGGTCACCCGGCGGATGCGGGCGGCCGGACGGTCCGGGCGCACGGTGATGCTGCGGCTGCGCTTCGGCGACTACACCCGGGCCACCCGCTCGCACACCGTCCGCAAGGCGACCGCGGACACCACGCCGCTGCTCGCCGCCGCGCGGGCGCTGCTGGGGGCCGCCCTGCCCGAGATCGACCGGCGGGGCGTCACGCTGATCGGCGTCTCGGTCGGCAACCTGGACGACAACCCGGTCCAGCCGGAGCTGCCGTTCCACCACGATCCGGGAGCCGAGCTGGACGCCGCGGTGGACGCGGTCCGCGACCGGTTCGGATCGGCGGCGCTCACCCGCGCGGTGCTGCTCGGCCGTGATCCGGGCGTCGAGATGCCGCTGCTGCCGGACTGACCGCACCAGGTGGCGGGGCGAAAGCGCCGAACATCACAGCGGCGAGGGGTTTGGCGACGGCCGCAGCGGTCACGTAGTGAAGATCAGTCTGACCAGGGGGGACCACCATGTCCGACGACACCAGCAACCGTCCGAGCCGGCGCGAGCAGCGTCCCGGCGACGTGACCGACCCGCTGCTCTGGCAGCTCGCGATCGACGTGCTCAGTGCACATGAGCCGGACGAGGACGGCGCCTGCCGCAACCTGCTCTGCGCCGGCCAGCCGTGGCCGTGCGCGGCCCGCAGCTCCGCTGAACAGTCGCTCCGGCTGGCCCGTGGTGCGGCCGGCACACCGTCCACAGTCGCTCCGACGCGGGGCGAGGAAACAACCGCATCCGCTGACCGGCCCGCTGAGGGCGTTCCGACCGCGCGCCGGGCCTGGTCGGCGCGTCCCGAAGCCGCCGTGTCGGCCGCCTGACGCCCACCCCTTCTCGACACGCCCGCGGGCGCCCGGCCGGAGTCCGGTCGAGCGCCCGCGCGTCGTGTGTCAGAGGGCGAGCCGCTGACCCGGGAAGATCAGACCGGGGTCGCCGCCGACCACATGACGGTTGCGCTCGTACAGGGCCTGCCAGCCGCCGGCCACCTGATGGGCCTGGGCGATCTCGGACAGGGTGTCGCCCGGCTTGACCAGGTACGTCCTGCCGTCCGTGGAAGGCGCGGTGCGCTCGTGGTTGCGGGTCGCCGGCTGCTCGCCGCGCGACGACCGCTCCCGGGGCTTGGACGTCGACTCGGACTTCCTCGTCGCGGACTTCGCGGCGGAGCCGCCCGACGAGCCGCCCTTCTTGCCGCAGGTCGGCCAGGCGCCGATGCCCTGCCCGTCGAGCACCTTCTCGGCGATCGCGATCTGCTCGCCGCGGCTGGCCAGGTCGGCGCGGGCGGCGTACTTCTTGCCGCCGTAGCCGGCCCAGGTGCTCTGCGAGAACTGCAACCCGCCGTAGTAGCCGTTGCCGGTGTTGATGTGCCAGTTGCCGCTGGACTCGCACTGGGCGATCGCGTCCCAGTTGACCCCGGCCTGCGCCGGGGCGGCCGGGCCGAAGAGGGCGACGGCGCCGGTGACAGCGCCGACGGCCAGGGTGCCGACGGCGACGCGGCGGGTGGTGACCCGTCGATGACGGGGCGTGTGTGCAGATGACATGTGAGGCTTCCTCCACGCCGGCGAGGTGAGCTGTCGGGTTCGGGCCGAGGAGCCCGGCCGCGCGGTGGCGGCTTCACCCCGAGGTGACGTGCACCGAGGAACGTTGGGTCCCCCGCTCCTGCCCGGGTGACTGGGTTCCGACGACCGGGGGCAGGATTTGGCGTTGCCGGTCGCGGTGTCCGCATTGGCGAACCCGACCGACGTTAGGCACGGTCGGTGACGGTCGCCCACCCCCTGTGAACTTCTTCACCGGGCCGCGCGGGGCGAGTCGCGCAGCGGTTGCGGGCGATCGAAGTGTGTGCAGTGACCACCATGGACCGTTTCCGATCAGGCCGGCGTTTCAGGTCTCGTGCTGGAGCCAGGCCACGATCCGGCGAGCAGTTCGACGTGTCCCGGCGACTCGTACGACCGGACGTCGTGACCGAGGGCGCTGTAGACGATCCGGCTGGTCCCGACGGTTCGTGCCCAGACGAGCGGTGGGTGGTCGCGGCGACCAGGCGACTTCGCACCGCTCGCCGCATCCCCTGGTACGCCGACTGTCCCGCCCGGTGCGGTCAACGGCCGCCGGGCGGCGTGGCACGGCGAATCCGGGCGGCCGTCATCTGACACGCCTGCGCCTCGTCGACCAGGCAGCCGGCGAGCAGCTCGCGGCCCCGGGCGAGAACCGCGAGGGCGTCGGGGTGGCCCGGCAGCCACTGCTCGGCGTCCCCGACAGTCAACTCGGCCCGATGGCCGGGCAGCGGCGTCGCCCCGGGTGGCAGGCCGCCGAGCCGGTCGAGGTGCCCGGCGGAGAGGATCTGGTACCACATGGCGTCGGGGATGAGCGCGTCGGCGAGCATCTCCACCCCGGGCCGCCGGGTCACCGGCTTTCCGTCGCTCGGGAGCCGCTGCGACCACTGTGGCGTGCTCACCCGACGGCTGTCCGGCTCGGCGTCCACTCCGGCCCAGGCCAGCAATCCGCTGTGCGCGTGCAGCTTGTCGCGCAACCGGTGCATCGGCCCGGCCAGGTCGCCAGCGTCGGCAGGGTCGGCGCGCGGCTGCGCGACGGAGAGCGCCGCTGCCGGTAGCACGTCGTGGTAGCCGCCGACGGTCGCGGCCACCAGCCGGTTGGTGAGGTCGCCGGCGAGCAGGGTCACCGTGATGGCTGTGGGCAGAGTAGACAGTACGGTGGCGGTGGCTGAGCCGGCCGCCTCGGCGGTGAGCGGAACCCGCACGCCGAGCACGACCGCGCTCAGCTCGTCCGCGGGTCCGCGCTCGGCGTGCAACCAGTCGAGCGCCACGTTCAGCAGGGGCGGGGGCAGTTGGCACGGGGCGTCGCCGAACGGCGCGCCGAGTGGCCCGCGCAGGTAGGCCCGGGCGGACACGCCGAACTCCTCGATGTCGTGGCTCGGGCCGCGCCGGGCCACCGAGACCAGAGCGTCGCGCACACCGGCATCGCGCAGTTGCCGGGCCAGCAGCTCCGGTATGGCGAGGACATGCTCGGCGGGGATCGGGCCGAAGTCGATCACGAGGAGCTGCGCGCCGGGCAAGGCGATCGGTGACGAGACGACGGCCGGGCCCACCCGCTCCCCGCCGGCTCCCGTCGCTTCGAGTCGGAGCAGAGCCTGCCGGAGCGCGGCCACCGCGACGGGCACACCGGCGTCGTCCGAGCGGACTTCGATCGTCAGGCTGTGCTGCTCGCGCAGAGTTTCATCGATATCTAGCACTACGACGACGGCCATGTGTCCCCCAATAGTGGCGCATCCGCACTCCTGCGGCAGCCCATTCCTGAACCCCGCTTCGCACGTCGATCGGAATGGAGGAAGAGATATTTGCTTATGTCTATTGACAGTGGAAGGGGCCCGTCGGGGAGCATATTGCCGTCGCAATTTTCCGGGAGCCCTGCCGGGTGCGGAGCGCTCCAAACTGGCCAATCTGTCCCGTTAGCGCGAATACGCGCAGCATGAAATAGCGCTGCCCGGATTCCACGATGTAACACAATCGAGGAGGTCAGCGCTATTTGCGAATCCCAACGACTATCGCCGCACTTTTCCCAGCCCTTCCGTAACGGCCGAGGCCTGTAATCGCCGTACGGGGTGCCGGCTGCCTCGGTAACGTCACCCGCAGCCGGGTGGCGGCCCGCCGGTCCGGTGCGAGGGGGTGAGCGTCGTGGCCGGCTCGGGCGGATCCCGGGGCGTGGTGGTCGGCGTCGCCATCGGCACCACCAGCACCAAGGCGGTCGCCTACGACACACGGGGCCGCCAGATCGCCACCCACTCCGTCGCGCCGCCCAAGCGTCACTGACGCCGCACGCGAACGGAGCGTTGGATGAATGCCATGGCCGCGTCAGTTGCCGACCCGGCCACCGCCGGATGCGCGTACTCCGCCGACCTCGACGCGTCGTAGACGTTGTCCGTCTGCTCCTCGGGCAGCGCCGTGATCTGGATCAGCGGCGTCGGGTGGGCTCGGCGCGGCCATCGGAGTAGTGAAGCTTGTGGCTACCTGCAGACGCTGCATGATCCAGAAAGCGATGCCGCCCCATCCGACGAAAGGATCAGTCCCCCTCCGGCTACAGGGTGCGGGCCAGCCGGTCAGCGAGGGCCCGGGTGAATCGGGCCGGGTCGGCCAGCTCGCCACCCTCGGCGAGCACCGCCAGCCCGTACAGCAGCTCGGCCGTCTCGGTCAGCGCCTCGGAGCTCCCGCTCTGCTCGTGGGCCTTGCGCAGCCCGGCAACGAGCGGGTGCCCGGGATTGATCTCCAGGATCCGCTTCGTCGACGGGACCTCGTGCCCCATCGCCCGGTACATCTTCTCCAGGGTCGGGGTGAGATCGTGCGCGTCGCCGACGACGCAGGCCGGTGAGGTGGTCAGCCGCGACGACAGGCGGACCTCCCGGACGCTGTCCGCAAGGGTGGTGCCGAGCCAGTCGAGCAGCCCGGCGAACTCCTGTCGCTGCTGCTCGCGCTCGGCCTCGGCCTGCTGCTTCTCCTCGTCGGTGTCCAGGTCGACCTCACCCTTGGCGATCGACCGCAGCGGACGGCCGTCGTACTCGCCGACCCGCTCGACCCACACCTCGTCGACCGGGTCGGTGAGCAGCAGCACCTCGTGGCCCTTGGCCTGG
The DNA here is from genome assembly GCF_053599855.1 of Micromonospora sp. NPDC005161. NCBI lineage: Bacteria > Bacillati > Actinomycetota > Actinomycetes > Micromonosporales > Micromonosporaceae > Micromonospora > Micromonospora sp. NPDC005161. The sequence continues at coordinate 23,296 of NZ_JBSFYQ010000036.1, read as the reverse complement.
AACGCCTCCAGGTGCGGGGAGTTCTCGATGGTGGCTCGGGAGTCGCCGGTGGCGCACCAGATGTCGCTCTGGCCGTCCTTCATCCGTGCCACGTAGCCGGCCAGGTCGGTGGGCTCGGCCGGGTCGTGGGTGGAGGCCACCGACAGGATCTCCAGCAGGGTGTCGCGGTTGTCGGTGTCGTCGATCAACCCTTCCTTGACCACCGCGCCGAACTCGGTCCAGAACGTGCGGTAGCGCTCGGGGTGGTTGGCCTTGAGGTCCCGGACCGTGGCGAGGACCTTACGGACCAGCCGACGGCGAACGATCTGGATCTGCCGGTCCTGCTGGAGGATCTCCCGGGAGATGTTCAGCGACAGGTCGTGCGCGTCGACCACGCCCTTGACGAAGCGCAGGTAGGTGGGGATCAGCGCCTCGCAGTCGTCCATGATGAACACACGCTTGACGTAGAGCTGGACGCCGCGGCGGCCCTGTGGGGCGAACATGTCCAGCGGGGCGTGGCTGGGCAGGAACAGCAGCGCCTCGTACTCGAAGGTGCCCTCGCCCTTCATGTGCACGACCTCGAGCGGGTCGGCCCAGTCGTGGCTGACGTGCTTGTAGAACTCGTGGTACTCGGTGGCGTCGACCTCGTCGCGGGGCCGCGCCCAGAGCGCCTTCATCGAGTTGAGCGTCTGCACCTCGCTGGTGGGTGCCTCGCCGTCGACGCCCGGGCGCTCGACGAGCATCCGGATCGGCCAGGCGATGAAGTCGGAGTATCGCTTGATGATCTCCCGGATGGTCCACTGGGCGGTGTAGTCGTGCAGGTTGTCCTCGGTGTCGGCCGGCTTGAGGTGCAGGGTCACCGTGGTGCCCTGTGGCGCCTCGTCGACGGTCTCGATCGAGTACGTGCCCTCGCCGGCGGACTCCCAGCGGGTGCCGCCGGCCTCGCCGGCCTTTCGGGTCAGCAGGGTGACCCGGTCGGCGACCATGAACGTGGCGTAGAAGCCGACGCCGAACTGGCCGATCAGGTCCTGCGAGGCGCGGGCGTCGGCGGACTCGCGCAGCTGGCGCAGCAGCTCGGCGGTGCCCGACTTGGCGATCGTGCCGATCAGCCCGACGACCTCGTCGCGGGTCATTCCGATGCCGTTGTCCCGCACGGTCAGGGTGCGGGCGTCCCGGTCGACCTCGATGGCGACGTGCAGGTCGTCGGTGTCGGCGACGAGGTCCTTGTCGACAAGTGTCGCCAGCCGCAGCTTGTCCAGCGCGTCGGACGCGTTCGAGATGAGTTCCCGCAGGAAGACGTCCTTGTTCGAATAGATCGAGTGGACGACCAACTGGAGGAGCTGACGCGCCTCGGCCTGGAACTCCAACGTCTCGGCCTGGTTGCTCACACCGTCTCCCATGTCGGCTCGTGCGGAGGTTCGCGGACAGGATACGAGCCTTCACCGGCTGGGTCGTGCCCGCGTCCGGGTCGTATTCCCGATCCGGCGATGCGGCTTCATGAGATAGCTGACTTTGCCTAACGTAAGTCAGCCCGATAACGTCTCGGTGAGCAAGAGGCCGCACGAGCCTGACGACCCACCGTTCCGCCCGAGCAGCGGCGCGCGACCCCTGGAGCAGACCATGAAGATCGCTGGAAGCACCGCCCTCGTCACCGGCGCCAACCGCGGCTTCGGCCGGCACCTGGCCGCCGAACTCCTCTCCCGGGGCGCGACGGTCTACGCCGGCGCCCGCAACCCGGACAGCGTCGACCTGCCCGGCGTGACGCCGGTCCGGCTGGACATCACCGACCCCGCCTCGGTGGCCGCCGCCGCCGCGCTGGCCGGCGACGTGAACCTTTTGATCAACAACGCCGGCATCTCGACCGGGACGAACCTCCTCGATGGCGACCTGGACCTCGTCCGCCTGGAGCTGGACACCCACTTCCTCGGCAACCTGTCGATGGCCCGGGCGTTCGCGCCGGTCATCGCGGGCAACGGCGGCGGGACGATCCTCAACGTGCTCTCCGTGCTGTCCTGGGTTCACTTCCCCACCGCCGGCGCGTACAGCGCCGCGAAGGCGGCCGAGTGGGCGATGACCAACGCGTTGCGCGCCCAGCTCGCCGACCGGGGAATCCGGGTCGCCGGCCTGCACGTCGGCTATATGGACACCGACCTGACCGCCGGGGTCACCGCCCCGAAGTCCGACCCGGCGGTCATCGCGCGGATCGGCGTGGACGGCATCGAGGCCGACGCCTACGAGATCGTGGCCGACGACATCAGCCGGCAGGTCCAGGCCGGGCTCGCCGGCGGCGTCGCCGCGCTCTACCCGCAGCTGCCCTGAGCTGCGACACCACGGCCGTGATCGGGCCGCCGCCGGCTTCCCGGCGGCGGCCCGTCCTCGGGTACGCGGTCAGCTCCGTCCGCGCACCCGCCTCAGCTGCCGGTCAGCAACCGCCACAGCTGTAGAAGAGGATGTCCCAGTGGCTGCCCTCCTTGGTGTAGAGGTTGCCGGAGGGGGCCCGGTACTGGTAGCCGAAGCCGGCGATGTAGCCGACGTACGTGTAGTTCGCGGAGATGTAGCTCTGGATGCAGGTGCTCAGCGCGATGTCCAGCTTGTAGCCGTTCCAGTGGCTGTACGTCCCGCCGGCATGCCCGACCTCGGTGCCGGCGGTGATGGTGACCGCGCAGCCGCTGGCCCGCTTGAAGGTGATGATGCCGCTGATCGTCGCCTGTCGGACCCCGTCGAACGAGGTGCAGGTGGCGACGTTGCGGTTGCTGCAGTTACCGCTGGAGGTCCAGGAGACGTTGGCGGCGCTCAGCTGCGAGGTGGCGCTGGAGTGGCTGATGGCGAAGGCCGGGGCGGCGAGACCGAGCGCGGCGCCGACCGCGGCGAGGGTGGCCACCAGCAGTGTGAGCACGCGGCGGCGCAGGGTGGATCGGGTGGTGGACATGGCACTCCCGTTCGCGTGAGGGGTGGAATTTTTGCGAACCAGGGGCCGGCCTTGAAGGATTTCTACCAGAGATAGACAAGCATGACTAGGTGCCGGGTAGAGGCGGTCTCCCGCCTCCACCCGGCGACCCACGTCAGCTCGCCTGTAGCGTCACGTCGTCGATCACGAAGCTGGTCTGCAACGAGGAGTCCTCGGTGCCGGTGAACCTCAGCGTCACCGTCTGCCCGGCGTACGCGGCGACGTTGAAGGTGCGCTGGACGTAGCCCGCGGCGGCGTTGAGATTCGAGTACGTCGCCAGCGTGGTCGAGCCCACCTGCACGGTGAGCCTGTCGTACGCCGTGGAACCGGTGGTCTCCGCGGTGTCGATGTGCAGCCAGAACGACAGCGTGTAGCTGGCGCAGCCGGCCGGCACGGTCACCGACTGGGTCAGGGTGTCGGTGTGGGTGCTGCCGTACCCGTCGAGCCACGCCTTGTACGACCCGGTCCGCGCCGGCTGACCGCTGGAGCTGGTGATCACACCGGAGGACGCGGTCCACGGCGTGCTGCCGCTCTCGAAGCCACCGTTGCCGATCACCTGGCCGCCCGCGCAGCCTCCGGTGCCGGTCACCGTGAGCGTGAGGCTGGCGCTGCGGGTGACCGAGCCGGTGCCGGTGACCGTGATGGTGAAGGTGCCGGTCGCCGCGCTGGCCGACGCGGTCAGCGTCATCGTGGCCGAGCCCCCCGAGGTCACCGAGGACGGGCTGAAGGAGACGCTCACGCCGCTGGGCGCGCCGGAGGCGGAGAGGCTGACCGACTGCGCCGAGCCGGCGGTGGTGGCGGTGATGACCGTGGCGGTGGTGCTGGCACCCCGTGCGACCGAGCGCGCGGTGGGGTTGACGGCCACGGAGAAGTCGTTGGTCGGGGTGCCACCGCCCACGGCGAGCTGCCACAGCGCGTACGCGACGCCGTCCGCGGCCCGGTTCAGCACCGTGGCGCTGACGTTGGCGGTGGTGTCGCAGGCCCGGTGGTAGCAAGGGTCGTAGGCGGAGTTGGCGGTGCCGCCCCACTTGGCCGCCTGCGCACTGGTCTTGCGGGCGCTGGCGCCCGCGGCGTAGCCGGAGGTGGGGATGCCGGCCTGCTGGAAGTAGTAGTCGTCGGAGCGGCCCTGACCCTCGACGTTCTCCTCCGGTTGCAGGCCCAACGAGTCCCAGTACGCCTTCAGCGGCGCCGCCGTGGTGGAGGTGACCCGGTTGATGAAGTACCCACCGTTGGTCGAGCCGACCATGTCGAAGTTGTAGTAGCCCTTGATGTAGCCGCGCTGGGTGGCGTTGAGCGAGTTGACGTAGAAGCGGGAGCCGTTGAGCCCCTGCTCCTCGTCGGTCCACCAGGCGAACCGGACCCGCTTGGTCATGGTCGGGTTCTGCGCGGCCAGGACCAGCGCGTTCTCCAGCAGGGTCGCCGAACCGGTGGCGTTGTCGTTGATGCCCGGCCCGGCCGAGACGCCGTCGAGGTGGGCGCCGAACATGACCACCTGGTCGGCCGGACCGCCCGGCCACTCCGCGATCAGGTTGTCCGAGGGGTACGTGCAGCTTGAGCAGTACTGCTCGCTGACCGTGTAGCCGGCCGACTGGAGCCTGGTCTTGACGTAGGTGAGCGAGGCGGTGTAGCCGGCCGAGCCGGCCCGTCGGTTGCCGCCGTTGCTGCTGGCGATGGAGTTGAACTGGGTCAGGTGCGCCTGGACGTTGCTGACGGAGATGTCCGGCGCCGCCAGGACGGCGGCGGGTGCGGCGATCGGCCGGGCCACTGCCGTTCCGACGATGGGTGACGCGGTCACCGGCTGGGCGGCCAGCGTCACCGTCATCCCGGTGAACACGGCGAGCGCGATGCCCGCGCTCAGCGTTCTGCCTCTCATGGGGGCTCCTCGGGGGTTGGAGAGATAACCGAGACACTTACAGATATCAATGTCTTGGGCATCGGTCGTTCGTCCGGAACGCCCACCGGTTCGGTGGCCACCACCGCACTGCCCAGCGAGTAGCCCAAACTGGCACGACGGGGACGAAATGACTTGTTTCGCCGCCGCCGCTCCGGACGCCGAGCGCACGTCGACCCGGGCGGCCGGATCAGCGGGTGCCGGCGTCGGCACAGGTGAGTGAAGGTGCCAGGATGGGTAGGTAACGCCAGCAGGGGTCATCGGGCCCGGAACGGGGGCTTGCGATGGGGCCGGGTCGAGCGTGATACGACCCAGCACGGACCTGTTCACCGACGGCGGTGACACCGGCCGGTTGATGGCGGAGCTGGACTGGACCGCCAGCCCGCTCGGCCCGGTGACCGGCTGGCCGCAGAGCCTGCGCGCCGCCGTACGGATGGTGCTCAGCTCCCGCTACCCCATGCTGCTGCTGTGGGGTGACCGCTTCTCCCAGCTCTACAACGACGCCTACTCCGCGCTGATCGGTGACAAGCACCCGGGCGCGCTCGGCGATGACGTGCGGGTGACCCTCGCCGAAGGCTGGGACGTGCTCGCCCCGCTGATCCAGCAGGCCATGGCGACCGGGGTGGCCAGCTGGGCGCCCGCCCTGCGACTGCTGCTGGAGCGGGCCGGCTACCGCGAGGAGGCGTACTTCAGCGTCTCGCACGCCCCGGCCCGCGACGACGAGGGCCGCACCGTCGGCGTACTGACCGTGTGCAGCGAGGTCACCCAGCAGGTGGTCGGCGAACGGCGGCTACGACTGCTGCGTGACCTGGCGGTACGCGGCGACGGACGCACCGTCGACGTGGACGCCACCGGCGCGCGGCTGATCGACGCGATCGAGGCCCACCCACTGGACGTGCCGTTCGCCGCGATCTACCTGCGCGACGGCACCCTGCTGCGCCGGGTCGCCTGGGCCGGCGGCGCCCCGGGTGACGCCAACGTGGCGAGGGCGCTGCCGGAGGTCACCGAGCTGACCGACCCGAGCACGGCCGCCCGCGCCTGGGGTCTGCCGGCCGCCGCCGAGGGCCGACCGACCGAGGTGACCGACGTCGGCGATCGGCTGCCACTGCCGGCCGGCCCGTGGAAGGACCCGGTCGACACCGCGCTGGCGCTGCCGCTGCCCTCGGCCGCCGAGGCCCAGCCGCTCGGCGTCCTGCTGGTCGGGGTCAGCCCCAGCCGCGGGCTGGACGAGGCGTACCGCTCCTTCTACCACCTACTGACCCAGCAGGTCTCGGTGGCGCTGCGCAACGCGCGGGCGTACGAGGAGGAGCGACGCCGGGCCGAGGCGCTGGCCGAACTGGACCGGGTGAAGACCGGCTTCTTCACCAACGTCAGCCACGAGTTCCGCACCCCCCTCACCCTCATGCTCGGTCCGTTGGCCGACGCGCTCACCGACGCCACCGCGCCACTGGCACCGGTGCAGCGAGAGCGGGTGGAGACCGCCTGGCGCAACGCCACCCGCCTGCTGACCCTGGTCAACAGCCTGCTCACCTTCTCCAGCCTGGAGGCCGGACAGGCCCGCAGCGATGCCCACCCGGTCGATCTCGCCACCCTCACCGCCGAGCTGGCCGGCGTCTTCCGGGCCGCCATCGAGCGGGCCGGTCTGACCCTGGAGGTCGACTGCCCGCCATTGCCCCGGCCGGTCACGGTGGACCCGGTCAACTGGGAACGCATCGTCACCAACCTGCTGTCCAACGCCCTGAAGTACACGTTCATCGGCCGGATCCGGGTCGCCCTGGAGGCCGACGGCGAGGAGGTGCGGCTCACCGTCACGGACACCGGCATCGGCATCGCCGAGCAGGAACTGCCGAAGCTCTTCGAACGCTTCCACCGGGTGCGCAGCGCCCTCTCGCGCAGTCACGAGGGCACCGGCATCGGCCTGGCCCTGGTGCACGAGCTGGCCCGCCTCGAGGGTGGCGAGGTCCGGGTGACCAGCCGGGTCGGCGTCGGCAGCACCTTCACCGTCGCGCTGCCGTGGACGTCGGCGCGCCCCGCCGTGCCGACCGGATCACCGCCCAACGGGCGGGGCGACGCGGCCCGTGCCGCCGTCCAGGAGGCGGTGACCTGGCTGGCCGACCCGGGCGGTGGCGTCGCGGAGCCCGATCCGGCGTCCGGCTCCACCGGGGACGAGCTGACCGGGGCCCGGATCCTGGTGGTTGACGACAACAGCGACATGCGGGCGTACCTGAGCCGGCTGCTCACCGGGCAGGGCTGGCGGGTGCGGACCGTCACCGACGGTCGGCAGGCCCTCGACGCGGTCCACCGCGACCCACCGGACCTGGTCCTCACCGACGTGATGATGCCGGTGCTGGACGGCTTCGAGCTGGTCCGCCGGCTGCGCGCGGACCCGGCGACCCGGGCGTTGCCGGTGCTGGTGCTCTCCGCCCGCGCCGGAGGCGACGCCAGCGTGGCGGGCCTGAGCCTGGGCGCCGACGACTACCTGGTGAAGCCGTTCGCCGCAGCCGAGCTGATCGCGCGGATCCGGGCCGTCATCCGCCGGTCCCGCGCCAGCGCGGCGCCCCGGCCCGACGCGGCGCCGGCCTGGTCCGACGACATCCCACCGGCATTCGACGCCAATCCGGCGGCGGCGCGACCTGCCCCGGCCACCACCGTCGCGCCGATTCCGACGGCCGCGGACCCGCCGGGCCACCCGGCCGACACTCCCACCCGGAGCGCCATCGCGGAAGCGGTCGGCGACGCTCTCGACATCGGATGGACGTACCCCTCCGCGCCCACGTCGGCGGCGGCGATGCGCCGCGACGTCCGGCTGGCGCTGAGCGGCCTGGACGTCGACCCGGACGTGCAGGACCTGCTGCTCGCCGCGTCCGAGGCGGTGAACAACGCCGTCGAGCACGCCCAGCGACCCAGCCGTCCGGAGGTGCGGGTCCGGCTCCAGGCTGGCGGCGGCCTGGTCCGGATCTCGGTACGCGACTTCGGCACCTGGCGGGACCGCCGGCCGGCGATGGACCGGGGACGGGGCGCGCTGCTGATGAACGCCTACGGCGACGTGCGGCTGGTCTCCACCAGCGAGGGGACGACGGTGACCATCGAGGGTCGGCTGGCCTGAGCCGTCGGCCGTCCGCGCGACGGCCGGCGCGTCACAGCCGACGGTTGCCAGTGTCGCGGGCGATGATGCCGTCCAGCCGATCCCCCGGCACCAGCTCGGCCGGGTCGAACCAGAAGATCACCACCTGCTTGTCGGCGCTCCACCGGGCCAGCCGGGCGGCGACCTGGCGGCCGTCCACAGTGCCGGTGATCCGGTGCGCCGGGCCGACGAAGTAGCCGAACGTGGGCACCGGCGCCGCGGCTCCCCCGCTGTCGTAGCCGATCTGATGGAACCCGGGGCTGCGGTCCGCCCCCTCGACGTCGTTGACCAGCAGATCCGTGGTCAGTGTGCCGTCCGGGGCGCGGCGGCCGGCGGCCAGCCCGATCTTCACCCGGGGCTGACTGGGCACCGACACCGGCACGACGTAGTACACCCGCTGGTCGCCGCCGTGCCGGACCCCGCTGTCGACGACCTGGCCCAGTGGCGAGGGCGGCGGCTCCGCACGGCCGATCGTGGTCGCCGCCGTGGGTCCGGGCGTACCCGGCGGCGTCGGGGAGACGCCGACCGGCGGCGTGGGGGCGACGGCGACCTGCGGCGGACGCTCGACCGTACGCGGATCGCCCGGTAGCGCGCCGACCACCACCGCGACGACGGCGGCGACCAGCCCGACGGCCAGCGTCGTCGCCCCGGCTCCGGCGACCCGGCGGCGACTCCGCAACCGCCGCCCGTCGCGCATGACGGCCGCCAGGTCGAGGGTGGCCTCGGGTCGCTCGGTGGCCCGCATGGCGTGGCGGAGCCGGTCCAGCTCGCTCATCGGCACGCCTCCTGCCTGTCGACCGCGCTCGCTCCGGTGGCGCGCAGCTTCTCCAACGCCCGTGAACTGGTGCTCTTGACCGTGCCCACCGAGATGGTGAGTTCCCGGGCCACCTGCGCCTCCGGGAGGTCGAAGTAGTAGCGCAGCACGACGATGGCCCGCTCGCGAGGGCTGAGCGCGCCGAGGATCGCGGTCAACCAGCGCCGGGTGGCCACCTCGTCGGCCACGTCGGCCCGCCGTTGCTCCGGGACCTCCTCGGTCGGATACTCCCGGATCGGGCGCCGCCATCCGTCCACCAGGTGGTTGACCAGGATGCGGCGGGCGTAGCCGTAGGCGTCGTCGTCGCGGATCCGGGACCAGGACGCGTAGGTGCGGGCCAGCGAGGTCTGCGCGGCATCCTCGGCCGCGTGATGATCCCCGGTCAGCAGGAACGCGGCGTGGACCAGCCGCGCGGACGCCGCCCGCGCGAACTCGACGAACTCCGCGTCACCCCGCGCCACGCCGAACCCTCCCCCGTGCCACACAGTTACGGACGGGCGAGGACCACGAAAGGTTGAGTCTCCCTGAGATCAACTTTTTGGCGAGGTCACCCGTCTCCTCCCCTGCGGCGCCGCAGACCGGCGCGCGAGGGGAGAGACATGTCGACGAAGGCTACCCGTCGAGGACAGGGCGCCTCTGCGACCTTGCTACTGGTGGCGGCGCTGCTCACCGGCTGCTCACCGGCTGCGGCCGGGCAGCCGGCCGCCGGTTCGCCCACCACCGGGCCGAACCGCAGTGGGCAACCCGCGGCGGGGCGGGCCACGACCGGCCGACCGCCGGGAGCCGCCGGTGTCACGCCCTCCCCGGCCGCCCCGATCAGCTACCCCGCGACCGGCGGCGACCGCTGGTCGACGGCCGCCGCCGAGAAGTCGTCCGGGCACGGCGACAGCGGGCGGCTGCTGCGGTACCGGGTCTCCGTGGAGCGCGACATCCGCGGCCTGCCGGTGGCCGACGTCGCCGCGGCGGTCTCCGCGACACTCAACGACCCGCGCGGGTGGACAGCCGGCGTCACCTGGCGGCTGCGCAGGGTGGGCGCCGGCACACCGACCGACTTCACCATCTACCTGGCGACCCCCGGCACCCGTGACGAACTGTGCCAGGACGTTCCGGACGGCTACACCTCGTGCCGCAACGACCAGCGGGTGGTGCTGAACGTGGCCCGCTGGGTCAAGGCGGTGCCGGGATACGGCGCCGGCCTGGCCACGTACCGGCATTACATGGTCAACCACGAGGTCGGGCACCGGCTCGGCCTGGGTCACGAGCGGTGCCCGGGGCGGGGCCGGCCGGCGCCGGTGATGCAGCAGCAGACGCTGGGCCTGCACGGGTGCACCGCGAACGCCTGGCCGTACCCGGACGGGGTTCGCTACCGCGGGCCGATCGGGGCGTACCACGACGAGATCCCACCGCGCGAGGGCGCTCGGCCGGCTCGCTGAGGCCGGCGGCCGGACGCCACCCGTCAGGACCGGTGGCGACGCTCCTGTTCGAGCCGCTCGTCCAGCCGGCCCAGCTCGTAGATGGCGTTGAGGTTGGTCGGAAGTCGGCTGACATTGCCCGGCGTCGGGTCGGGATCCGGCGCAGGGGTCGGCGCCCGCACGGGGGCACCGGCAGCGCTGGCGGCGCGGGCCGCCCGGCGAGGAGGACGCAGGAGCAGCAACGCCAGCAGCGCGAGGGCACCGGTGACCAGCAGGTAGTACGCCGGCAGCAGCGGCCAGCCGCCCCGGTCCGGGGCCGCGAGCGTCGGCGGGGCGACCGGGTCGCCACCGTTCGGCAGCGGCACGGCCGCCTCACGGGGGGCCCGACCGCCGGCCGTGCGGTCGGGCGCGGCGGGCGCCGCCGGTTGCCGGGGACCGGTCGAAGATCCGGCGGGCGTGGGGGTCGGTGCCGGCAGCATCGGCGCAGGCGTCACCGGGGCCGACGGCCCGGCGGACGGCGGCGAAGTCTGGCTCGGGGTCGCGGCCGGGGTCGGGTCCGGGTTCGGGGAAACACTCGGGGTGCCACCGCCACCGAGCAGATCGTCGACGATCTGGCCGACGCCGCCGAGCAGGCCGCCGACCGGGCCCGAGGGGGCCGACGGCGACGGCGCGGGCGACAGTGCGAGGGTCAGCACGAGTGCGACGACGGCAGACATGAGACCACCTCGGATGGGACGATGTGCCAGGCACGCTACCCCAGCGAGCGACGCCTGGGCGACCCGGCCGCGCGAGGCGGGCACGCGTGCCCGCGTGCCCGCCACGGGTGTCCGAAGTGATCAGACGGGCAGACCACCGACCTGGGTGGAGATCCAGGACCGGATGGACGGCAGATCGACGTAGATCGACGGTCCGGTGGCGCAGGTGGAGTTGTTGTTGCCGGCCCGGCTTGTCGCGCCGATCAGGTTCCACAATCCGTTGACCCGGCGCACCTGCGGGCCACCCGAGTCGCCGTAGCAGGCGCCGGCGGTGCCGTTGGTGTTGTTGGTGCAGATCTCGTACGGGCCGTTGATGCCGGAGCACCGGCTGTCGGCCACGATGGACGTGTCCAGCTCGTTGGCCACCGCGGGGGCCGAGCCGCAGCCCGGGCGGGGGCAGGTCTGGCCCCAGCCGATGATCCGCGTGGCGGTGCCGACCGCGCCGGAGGTCGTCGGGATCGGGGCCGGGGCGTAGCTGACCGAACTGGCCAGTTGCAGCAGCTTGACGTCGACGCTCGGGTGGTTGACCGCGCGGGTCACCCGGACCACGGTGCCGCCGCTGGTGCGGTTGACGCTGCCTACCCGGACCGAGGACGGCGTGGAGCAGTGCTTGGCGGTGACCGCCCAGTTGGCCTTGATCAGCGTGCCGGTGCAGCCGGAGACGTACAGCATGAACGGGTAGTTCTCGGAGGCCGGCCGGCCGCCGACCACCGTCGGCCCGATGTCCCCGGCGCCGTCCCAGGTGTACGTGGCGCCGGTGACCGGCGCGGCGAGCGTGCCGGCGAACAGCGAGTTCACCCGGGACGCCTCGGCTGAGCTGGGGTTCGCGTTGCGGCAGGTGACCGGGGCGCTGCTGCCGGACATCAGGTCGGAGCAGAGGCCGGTGCGCCGGTCGGGCAGGCCCAGGATGTGGCCGAGCTCGTGGGCGGCGATCCGGTTGCGGTCGTAGCCCTGGTTGACGGCCGTGCGGCCCATCCAGATGCGGCCCGAGCCGCGCCCGGTCGGTTGCGCCCGGGGCCAGCCGTCGTCGACGTAGATGGTGATGCTGGCCGGGGTGCCGGGTTGCAGGCGGACGGTGCTGACCCGGCTGTTCCAGATCTGCGCCGCCTGGTCGAAGTTGGTGCGGAACTCGCCGGTCCGGCTCGCGTCGTAGTAGACGGTCCGTACGGCGGCGGCCGGAGCGCCGGTGGCGAGCTGCACCCCGGCCGCCGCCAGCACGGCCACCAGTACGGCCTGCGCCGCACGCAGCACTTGTCGTCGGAACATCACGCACTCCCCTGCGGTCGTCCGGCGACCACCGGCCGCCGGTCATCGATGTAGGTGAATGTTAATGTGACGGCGGTCGATGACCGGCATAGCGGAACCGTCATACCGGCGACCGTGCCAACGCCCGACGGTGCAGGGCCCGTTGACCGGAGTCAGGGAGTGGCCGCGCCACTCGCGGTGATCAGCGCCTCGCCCGCGGTCGTGCGGGCGTACAGGACGAAGCGTCCGGCACGGTGGGCGCCCACCAGGCCGGCGTCGCGCAACGCGCCGAGGTGCTGTGACACCGTGCCCGGGGTGAGCCCGCAGCGCTCGGCCAGCTCCATGGTCGAGGTCGGCACCGCCAGCTCGTGCAACAGGGTGGCGCGGGTTCGACCCAACACCCGGGCCAGACCCTGCCCATGGGGCGCCGGATCTCGCTCCCACAGCGTCGCCACCGCCCGGGCCGGGTAGCGCAGCACCGGCTGCCCGGGGGAGCCGAAGTTGGACCAGACCCGGGGGCCGCCGAAGACCGACGGGACGAGCAGCAGGCCCCGCCCGTCGAGTCGCACCGTACCGGCCAGGACGACGTGATCCACCCGAAGCGTGTCGGCCTCCAGCCCGACGTACGGGTCGAGGTGGTTGAGCAGGCCGTGCACCCCCTCGGTGGCCATTCGCTGCGCGCCGAGGAGCACCTCCCGCTCCAAGAGCGTGCGCATCCGGGGCCAGTAGGGCCCGATGGCCGCGTCGGCGTACGCCCGGATCGTCTCCACCAGCCGGGTCAGCCCGGTGACCGGCTCGGTGTGCAGCGCGGACAACCGTGCCGAACGGGGGCCGGACAGGGTGTCGAGACTTGCCCGCACCGCCTCGGGTGGGGTGGTGACGAGGGCCGCCAACTCCACATCGAGGTTGGGTTGAGACGTGGCCGGTGGCATGCAGACGAAGGTCGGAATGACCAGGGTCGGTATCTGCACCAGGTCGGCGAGCAGCCGCCAATCCACGCCGGCCAGGCGGGGACGGACACGCCCGTACCAGGCCAGGTGCTCCGGGAACAGATGCGGCTGCTTGACGATCCGAACGCTCGCGATCACCTCCCACAGTGGTGAGATGGCGAACCGGGTCATCGCCAGATCGCCCGCTTCCAGCCCGACCAGCATCATTGGCGCCCCCGATGGATTTGACCAGGGCCAAATCTATCGGTCGCGCGTGGCGTGTCCGGCACCGTGGGCGGCATGACCACCGCACCGACCGCGACCGTTCCCGGCCACCGGCCGGGCCCCTGGCCTCGCTCCTTCCGGCTGCTCTACGCCGCCGCCCTCGTCGACGGCATCGGCTTTTACGTCAGCCAGCTCGCCGTACCGGTGCTCGCCGTGTCCCTGCTGGCGGCCACTCCCGGCCAGGTGGGGCTGCTCGGCGCACTGAGCACGGCCGCCTTCCTGTTGATCGGCCTGCCGGCCGGAGTCTGGGTCGACCGGTTGCCGCACCGTGCGGTGCTGATCACCGCGGACCTGACCCGGGCAGCACTGGTCGCGTCCGTGCCGGTGGCGTGGTGGGCCGGTTGGCTGAGCATCCCGCAGCTCTACCTCGTGGTGCTGCTGACCGGCGTCGGCACCGTCTTCGCCGACGTCGCCGCACAGAGCTACCTGCCGGAACTGGTCGGCCGGAGCCGCCTGGTCGCGGCGAACTCCCTGATGATGAGCACGAACGCGACCATGCAGATCGCCGGGCGAAGCCTCGGCGGGCTGGTCGTACAGGCGCTCACCGCGCCCGTCGCGATCGTCCTGGACGCGGTCACCTTCGCGGTCTCCGGGGCGATCCTCGCTCGGATCCGCGCCGACGCACCCCGCCGGCTCCCCACTCCGGCGGCGGGCGGGTTCGCCCGGCAACTCGGCGCCGGCGTCCGGCACGTGCTCGACAACCCGCTGCTCCGTCCGCTCGCCCTCTCCACCGCGAGCATCAACCTGACCATGCAGCTCACCACCACGATGCTGCCGGTGGTCTTCCTGCGCGAGCTGGGGCTGGGCGCCGCCGCCCTCGGCCTCTTCCTGGGCGCGGGTGGACTCGGCGCCCTGCTCGGTGCGCTGAGCGCGCGCCCACTCGCCGAGAGGATCGGTCATGGCCGTGCGCTCTGGCTGCCCGGTCTGCTCGTCGCCCCGCTCGGTGGGCTGGTCGCGCTGATCCACACCGGACCGATGCTCTGGTTGGCCGCGTTCGGCTGGCTGGCACTGGCATGGCGGACCGGGATCGGCAACGTCATCGGGGTGAGCCTGCGTCAGGGCGCCACCCCGGACGCGCTGCTCGGCCGGATGAACGCCACCTTCCGGTTCCTGCTCACCGGGGCGCTCACCATCGGCGCGGTGGCCGCCGGCCTGCTCGGCCAGTACGCGGACGTGCGTACCGCGCTGGTGGTCGGCGCGTCCGCCAACGCGCTGACCTGGCTTCCGGTGTTCTGCTCGCCGCTGCGCACGCTGCGCCGGCCACCCGTGACCGACTGACCGGCACCGACCACGGCACGCTCGTCGACCGCCGTTACGCGGCTGTTACGCCACGGCGAAGTGGCCGTGCCGGGGCGGGACGACCGTCGCGGCAGAGGGTCACCGGCAACGCCGCCGCGGCGTGGCCCCGAGCATCGGACGGAGGCACCACGATGAGGATCAGAAGCGCACTGACGGCGCTGGCGGTCGTACTCGCCGGGCTGGTCGCCAGCGCGGGCAACGGCGCCGCGGCCGGCACCACCACGGCGACGACCATGGCCCCGTACTGCGGTATCACCTGGGGCAGCGCGGAGAAGTCGGCCGGTGCGCTGAGCACCGCCCCGCTGGTCGACGTGCGGACCGGTCGGCACGACTGCTACGACCGGGTGGTGTTCGAGTTCGCCGGGTCGGTGGACGGGTACGCGGTCGGCTACGGCGAGACGTGGACCGAGGGCGAGGGGTTGGCGCTGTCGCCGTACACCGCCGGGGGCGCGCTGCTGCGGGTCTCCCTGCGGGCCCCCGCGTACGACGACTCCCGCCTGGGCACCGTGCCGTACCGGGTCGGTGAGCACGCCGCGAACCTGCTGCGTTACCAGACGCTGCGCGACGTCGTCTTCGGCGGCAGCTTCGAGGGCTACACCACCTTCGCGGTCGGCGTGCGGGCCCGGCTGCCGTTCCGCACGTTCGTGCTGGCCGGCCCCGGCGGGCACAGCCGGATCGTCCTCGACGTAGCGCACCAGTGGTGACCGAAGGAAGGGCCCCTTCCTATCGCCTGGCGATAAAAAGGGGCCCTTCCTTCCGGGTCCGGGCGGGCCACCGACACCGACCGTTTCGCCAGGGCTGCGCACCGCCGCGGCGGGTCTACCCTCAGGTCATGGAGGGCCGCCTGCTGGTGGTCGAGGACGATGCCTCCATCCGGGAGGTCACCGCCCTCGGTCTGCGCCGCGCCGGCTTCCGGGTCGACACCGCCGTCGACGGGCGGCAGGCCCTGGCGGCGTGGCGGACCCGTCCGGTCGATCTGATCGTGCTCGACGTCATGCTGCCCGGTCTGGACGGCCTGGAGGTCTGCCGGGAGATCCGGCGCAGCAGCCAGGTGCCGATTTTGATGCTGACCGCGCGCACCGACACGCTCGACGTGGTGGTCGGGCTGGAGTGCGGAGCGGACGACTACCTGCGCAAGCCGTTCGACCTGCCCGAACTGGTGGCCCGGGTTCGCTCGGTGCTGCGCCGGGCGAGCGCGCCGGTCACGTCGAGCACCATCGAGGTCGGCGGCCTGGAGATCGACCCGGGTAGCTTCGTGGTCCGCCGGGACGGCCGGGAGGTGGCGCTGACCGCCACCGAGTTCCGCCTGCTGCTAGAGCTGGCCCGCCGACCCGGGCAGGTCTTCACCCGGGAGCTGCTGCTGGACCTGGTCTGGAACCACAGATTTCTGGGCGACTCGCGGCTGGTCGACGTGGCGGTGCAACGGCTGCGCGCCAAGGTCGAGGACGACCCGGCGCACCCTCGGCTGGTACGCACCGTACGCGGCGCCGGCTACAAGCTGTCCACGGGCTGACAGGAGGTCGGCGATGGCCGGACGCGCGGTGCCCCCGGGCCGCTTGCGGCGCCGGCTGACGATCGCGTTCGTGCTGGTCGCCGGGGTTTCCGCCGGCCTGCTCGCCGGGGGCACCGGGCTGCTGCTGCGGCAGTCCTGGTTGGACGCCTCACTGCACCAGGCCGCCGCCGACGCCCGCTACCAACTCGTCCTCGCCGGACAGTTCCTGCCGTTGACCGACCAGCGCAGCACCGAACTGCTCACCAGTTTCGAGGGCAGCGGCCGGCACGTGGTGCTCGTCGACGGTCCGGCCCGCCCCTCGCACCCGTCGTACGCCCCGACGCTCGGCTCCCAACTGCGGGCCACGGTCGCGGACGGGCAGCTCGGCTACCAGCGGTCCGCGCCGGCGGAGCGCCCACGGCTGCTGGTGGTCGGTGGCCGCATCCCCGGCTCGACCGCCGAGCTGTACGTGATCACCGTCGAGGACGACATCGCCGCCGACCTGGGTCAGCTGCGCACCGCGCTGCTGGCCGGCTGGGTGCTGGTGGTGCTGCTCGCCGCCGGGGTGGGACACCTGCTGGCCCGCCGCACGCTGGAGCCGGTGGGCCGGGCCAGCCGGGCCGCCCGGGCGCTCACCGAGGGCCTGCTCGCCACCCGCCTGCCGGTACGCGGGCGGGACGAGTTCAGCGTCTGGGCGGCGTCGTTCAACGAAATGGCCGAGGCGCTGGAGTCGAAGATCGCGGCGCTCTCCGCGGCGCAGGCGCGGGAGCGGCGGTTCACCGCCGACGTCGCGCACGAGCTGCGTACCCCGGTCACCGCCCTGGTGGCCGCGGCCTCGTTGCTGCGCGAGCACCTGGACCAGCTGCCCGGCGACGCCCGACCGGCCGCGCGGCTGCTGGTCGGTGACGTGGTCCGGCTTCGCCGGCTGGTCGAGGACCTGATGGAAATCTCCCGGCTGGACGCCGGCCGGGAGCGGCTCAGCGTCGAGCCGGTCGACGCGCCGGCACTCCTGCGCGGGATCGTCGCGGCGCGCGGCTGGTCGGAGCGGGTGCTGGTCACCGGTGAACCGCTCGCGCTGCGCACCGACCCGCGCCGGCTGGAACGGGTGCTGGCCAACCTGGTCGCGAACGCGGTCGAGCACGGCGGCGGCGAGATCCGGGCCACCGTGGCCGGGGACGGCCCGCTGGTCGTCTTCGAGGTCACCGACCAGGGGCCGGGCATCCCGCCCGAGCACCTGCCGCGCCTGTTCGACCGGTTCCACAAGGTCGACCCGTCCCGTTCGGCGCCGGGCAGCGGGCTCGGGCTCGCCATCGCCCGGGAACACGCCGCCCTGCTCGGTGGGGTGCTGACCGCGCACAGCGAGCCGGGCGCGGGCAGCCGGTTCCGCTTGGAGCTGCCCGCCCCCGGCCCCGCCCAGCCGCACGACGGCATGCCGCGCCCGGTCGAACATCCCGACGACCGCGCCCCGGCACGGCCGCCCGGAGGCCGGCGCACGGCCCGCACGGCGCCGTCGGGTGGTGCGGGGTGAGCCCGCGCGGTGCGGCCCGGCTGGCCGCGCCGGTGCTCAGCGCCGCGCTGCTCGTCGGCGGGTGCGGCACCCCACGCTCCGGCGTACTCGGCCCGGCGCCCACCGCCGCGCCGTCGAGCGCATCCGCGTCCACCGGGCGCCCCGAACCGACCCCCACCCCGTCCGCGGAACCGCCACCGTCGCTCACCGGCACCCCGGCCCGGACGCCGGCACCGTCCGCCACCGGTACGCGCCCCCGGCCGGACACGGTGACCATCGAGCTGTGGTACGTCCGTTCCGGCCGGCTCGTCCCGACCCACCGGACCCGGCCGGCCACCGTGGCGACGTCCCGGCTGGCGTTGACCGAGCTGGCCGCCGGGCCCACGTCGGCGGAGGCCGCGACCGGGCTGGCCACTCTGCTGCCGGCCGGCGTCGAGGTCACCCGGATCGCCGACGGCGTGGCGACGCTCGGGGCGGTCCCCTCCGCCGACGACCCGGCGGAGCGCCGGCGGCTGCGCGAGGCACAGGTGGTGTGGACGCTCACCCAGTTCTCCACCGTCCGGCAGGTCCGCTTCGGCGGTGGCGCCCCGGTCGGCCGGGCCGACTACGCGGACCTGCTGCCGCCAATCGTGGTCACCGGCCCCGGTGTCGGCGAACGCGTCACCGCCCCGCTCACCGTCACCGGCACCGCCGACGTGTTCGAGGCCACGGTGAGCGTCCGGGTCCTGGACGCCGCCGGTCGGGAGGTGGCCACCGGCTTCGGCACGGCGAGCTGCGGGAGCGGCTGCCGGGGCGGGTACCGGGTGGTGGTCGGCTGGCGCACCGTCCGCGAGCAGCGCGGGACCATCGAGGTGTACGAGGTGTCCGCCCGTGACGGTTCCCGGATCAACACGGTGGCCGTCCCGGTGCTCCTCGCCCCCTCCGCGGGAGGCTGAGTACCCGGTTCACCTGCCGGACACCGGCCAGAAACGTAATCGTTTCGTCCACCCGGTGCGACGCAACTCATAAAACCCTGCACGATCTCCAGATCGCGAACTAGGTTCAGTACGACATCGTTTCGGGGGGTCGGGATGCTGGGTGGTCAGCAGGTGGGCACGGGTGCCGCGGTGCCGGCTGCCCGGGGTGCCCGGTGCACCGACAACGACCTGTTCGCCGTGGTCATCGACCTGCTGCGCGAGGTCGGCTACGACCGGACGACGATCGACGCCATCGCCGCCCGGGCGCACGTCAGCAAGGCCACCATCTACCGGCGCTGGGACGGAAAGGCCGAGCTGGTCGTCGCCGCGCTGCGCGACCGGCACGTGGACGTGCACAACCCGCGGGACACCGGCTCCCTGCGCGGCGACCTGATCGAGTTGCTGCGTGCCACGGCCGCCATCTGCAGGGCAGACGGTGACCTGATGCAGGCGTTGACCTTCGCCATGCGGACCAACCCCGAGCTGGAACGACTGGTGCGCCACCAGGTGCTGCCAGCCGGGCGGGTGGCCAGCACGGCCATCCTGGTCCGCGCCGCCGCCCGAGGCGAGATCCCGCCCGAGGCCGGCGAACGGGACCTGTTCCACGACCTGGCGCCCGCCCTCACCATGTCCCGCATCGTCGCGCACGGCCTACCGGCCGATGACGCGTTCCTCACCCAGGTCGTCGACCAGGTGCTGATTCCGGTGCTCCGCTACCAGCCCGACCGCCCGTCTCAGCCCTGACTCGACCGGCTCCGCTCCTGATCTACAGACACACGGAAGGCTTCACCATGCCCGGAACTACCTCGACCGCTCCCGGCGCGCCCGGCGCCGGGACGTCGACGAACGCGCCGCACCCGCGGCGCTGGATCGCGCTGGCGGTCATCGCGGTCTCACAGCTCATGGTGGTCCTGGACGCCACGATCGTGAACATCGCCCTCCCCCAGGCCCAGTCCGACCTGGGAATCACCGACGCGAACCGGCAGTGGGTGATCACCGCCTACACGCTGGCCTTCGGTGGCCTGCTGCTGCTCGGCGGCCGGATCGCCGACTACTGGGGCCGCAAGCGCACCTTCCTGGTCGGCATGACCGGCTTCGCGCTGGCCTCCGCGCTCGGCGGTCTGGCCACCACCGGCGGGATGCTCTTCGCCGCCCGCGCGTTGCAGGGCGCCTTCGGCGCGCTGCTCGCCCCGGCCGCGCTGGCGCTGCTCACCGTCCTGTTCACCGAGGCCACCGAGCGGGCCAAGGCGTTCGCCGTCTACGGCGCGATCGCCGGCGGCGGGTCCGCGGTCGGTCTGCTGCTCGGCGGGGTGCTCACCGAGTACGCCGACTGGCGCTGGTGCCTGCTGGTCAACATCCCGGTCGCCGCGGTCGCGATCGCCTTCGCCCTGCCGCTGGTGCCGGAGAGCCGGGCGCACGGCAACACCCGCTACGACGTCCCCGGCGCGGTCGTCGTCACCGCCGGTCTGGTCTCCCTGGTGTACGGCTTCACCAAGGCCGCCGAGGACGGCTGGGACGCCGCCGCGACCCTCGGTTTCATCGCCGCCGGTGTGGTGCTGCTCGCCGCCTTCGTGGTGATCGAACTGCGCTCCAACCACCCGCTGCTGCCGATGCGGATCATCCTGGACCGCAACCGGGGCGGGGCGTACCTCGCCTCGACGCTGATCGGCGCCGGCCTGTTCGGCGCGTTCCTCTTCCTGACCTTCTACTTCCAGGTGGTGCTGCAGTACAAGCCGCTGGAGGCCGGTCTCGCCTCGCTGCCGGTCACCGCCGGCGTGCTGATCGCGGCGGGCGGCGCCAGCCAGTTGATGCCACGGTTGGGCGCCAAGCCGCTGATGGTCGGCGGCGCCGTGCTCGCCGCCGTGGCCATGCTGCTGCTGACCCAGATCGACGTGGACACGTCGTTCCTCACCCACCTGCTGCCGGCCCAGGTCATCCTCGGCATGGGTCTCGGCTTCACCTTCGTGCCGCTGTCCAGTCTCGCCCTGGTCGGGGTGCCGGAGCACGACGCGGGCGCGGCCAGCGCGACGCTGAACGCCACCCAGCAGATCGGCGGCTCGTTGGGCACCGCACTGCTCAACACCATGTACACCAGCGCGGTCGCCACCTACCTGGTCTCGCACGTGCCGAGCCCGGCCAACCAGATCGAGGCGCTGGTGCACGGCTACAGCGTGGCATTCGCCTGGGGCGCGGCCCTGATCGTGCTCGCCGGGCTGGCCACCCTGCTCCTGATCAAGGTGCGCAAGGAGGACATCCCGGCCGGTAACGCCGTGCACATGGGCTGAGCCGACCGACGCGTCCGCCGGCCGGTCCGCTCCCCACGCGGGCGTGGGCCGACCGGCGGCCGCGTCCGGTAACGTCCCGACCACCGTCGAAAATCCCGTTGAGGAGACATATGTCCACGGCTGCCGACCAGATCATCAGCGCACTGCGCGCGAGCCACGAGGAGCTCGCCGCGCTCGTCCGGGACCTCAAGGAGGACGACCTCCTTCTGCCGTCGGGGGCCAGTGAGTGGCAGGTGTCCCAGGTGCTCAGCCACCTGGGCAGCGGCGCGGAGATCAACCTCGCGACGCTGACCGCCGCCCGCACCGGCGCGCCCGGCCCGGACGGCGACTTCAACCGCGGCGTCTGGCAGCGCTGGGACGCGATGCCCCCGGCCGAGCACGCCGCCGGGTTCCTCGAGGCCAACCAGCGGCTCATCGAGACGTACGAGGCGTTGGACGCCGAGAGCCGGGCCTCGATGCGGATCGACCTCGGCTTCCTGCCGGACCCGGTCGACGTGGCCACCGCGGGCCGGTTCCGGCTCAGCGAGTTCGCGCTGCACCAGTGGGACGTCGAGGTCGCGTTCAACCCGTTCGCGGCGGTGACGCCGGGGGCGGTGCCGCTGCTGCTCGACCAGATCGGCGGCATGCTGGCGTGGACCAGCCGGCCGCAGGAGCTGGCCGGCCGGGAAACCACCCTGCTGGTGCGGCTGCACGAGCCCGAGCAGACGTACGGGCTGCGGCTGGGCGAGCACATCGAGCTGACCGACACGCCGGAGCAGCCGGACGGCGAGCTGACCGCCCCGGCCGAGGCGTGGCTGCGCCTGGCCACCGGGCGGCTCGGCCCCCAGCACACCCCGGACGGTGTACGGGTGACCGGCCCGGTGAGCCTGGACGACCTGCGCCGCGTCTTCGCCGGCTTCTGATCCCTACCAAGGCGCCGGGTCCTCCACCATCAGCGGTCCCGACCCGGCGTGGGATACATCGAGCGCTCCGCAACGCAGCCGCTCGACCACCGCGCGGCCGGTGACGGCACCGTCCCGGCCGCGCGGCGCATCGATCACGTTTGCTCCTCAGAAACACCACTTGGCGAAGGTGCACGACCACCTTCGCTAGGATCCGAGGTTTACAACAGCCCTCGACCATACCGCTCACGGGAAGGGGCCGCCGTGAGGATGTTCCCTTCCAAGGCGAAGGAATGGCCTCCTTCCACGACGGCGCAGTAAACCTCTTCGATCGCTTGGGTCCTCCGGACCTCCCGCACAGTCCATCCTCGCCGCTCGACAGCTTTTCGGTTTGCCGACCAACGTTTGCGATGCTCGTGCAGGAGAAAGAATTCTGGGCCGAGGTCCGCTCGAGAGATTCCCATGACATAGATCGCAGTGGCAACTGACCCGTACCCGCGACGCATCCGACTTCTGATGGGGAGAGTCCAAATTCCGATCGCGTCGCATGCAGTCTTGACAAACTCCAAGTTCTGCCGATCCGCAGACCAGATCGATGGCCGGCCCGTACTTCCGACATCGCCATCCGCGGCGAAATATCCGGCGAGCCACCCATAAATCCCGTCCGCATTTCCCTCTATTGGCGGGTACTCCCGCTTCCATTCTCGCGGAAGCCCGCCCAACCTCCGGTAACGCTTCACCTCGCCACCGGCTAAACGCTCTTCGGTCACCTCGCGCGACGGTACATGGAGCTTCCGACTCGGCAGATCGGGGCGATACACGTAGTAGTAGGTGGCCAACCGGTCGACGTTGTCGAAGTAGGGGAGGACGGCGTCATCCTTGTCGCCATAGAAGGAAGCATGAGCAAAACCATCGCCGGAGATAGAGCCATCTCCGAAGACGAAGCCACGAGCAACTCCCATCCGCGATAACGCAACTCCTCGCAACGGCGGCGGAAACGCATAGTCGAGACGATCTCCAACCCTAAGACCTAACGTGGTTGACCCGGTCCTCCGATGGGCAACCTTTGGCCGCAGCAACCACCGATGCTCTGCGACGGCTCGAATGACGATCGTCTGCCCATAGCGACCCACCTTGACCACGCATAGCCACTGTTGCCCAAACGGGTAAACACGGGCCTTCGACCACTGACCGCCGGAGGTGAGCAGATCGCTCTCACCCCCTGGCAGGTTCCGTATCGTCGCGCAACCAGCTTTTGTGATCACGCTGGTTTCAGCAGCGAGACCAGCGATTGAAGGACTCACGCGGAGGCGGGCGATCGTCATAGTTAGATCGTGGCGTAGTGCCGGCGTTATGCCAATACATTGGCGAACCTTAGTCACCCGTTCTGGTGACCAGATTGAGCCATTTTCATCGTGACGGTGCAGGTCACGGGCAGTGCGGGAGGCCGGTGTCGACATAGGACGAGGCTCCCGGTAAGACAGCAATCGACCAA
>NZ_JBSFYQ010000035.1:0-84307 GCF_053599855.1 Micromonospora sp. NPDC005161 | reverse complement strand
GACCCTCGACAAGTCCCATCATCCCAGCCCAGAGGGCATTTTCACGTTCACGACCCGCCACCACCGCCAGCCTTCATGAAGGCGCGAGGCTAGCCGCTCTCTTCGCAATTAAACAGAGACCTTGACCAGTGTGGAAACGACTCGTAGCGTGCCGGCCATCGATTGATAGTACCGGTGAAGCACCGGAAGTTCCGGAGACGGCCTTCGAACCATCGAGCCGACCTGAAGACTCCAGCCAGACGGAGGGCCGACCGTGGGCTCCGACAACCACCGAAACGTCACCATCGCGATGATCGCGCGGTTGGCGGGTGTCTCCGTGCCCACGGTCTCCCGGGTCATCAACGGCCGCTCCGACGTCGCCCCCCGCACGCGAAAACGGGTCGAGGAACTCCTCACCCTGCACGGCTACCGCCGCCGTTCGCCCGTCAAGGAGACCGATGCCGCCCTGATCGACCTGGTCTTCAACGACCTGGACAGCCCATGGGCGGTGGAGATCATCCGTGGGGTGGAGGACGTCGCCCTGGGCAGCGGCGTCGGCACCGTCGTCTCGGCCATCCACTGGCGCATCTCCTCGGCGAAGCAGTGGCTCGCAAACATGCGCGCCCGCTCCACCGACGGGGTCATCTTCGTGACCTCGATGGTGAACCCGCCGCTCCAGGCCGAGTTGAGCCGGCTCCATCTCCCGGTGGTCATCATCGACCCCGCCGGCATCGACCCGCAGGCGGCGCCCACCATCGGCGCCACCAACTGGGCGGGCAGCCTCAGCGCCAACCAGTACCTGCTCGGCCTCGGCCACCGCCGCATCGGCTTCGTCGCCGGTCCACCGCACCTGATGTGCAGCCGGGCCCGTCTGGACGGCTACCGCGCCGCCCTCGGCGCCGCCGGTATCGCTGTCGACGACGCGTTGATCCGCCCCGGCAACTTCTACCACGAGGCGGGCTACACCGCCGGTACGCAACTGCTGTCCCTGCCCGACCCGCCCACCGCCATCTTCGCCGCCAGCGACCAGATGGCGCTCGGCGTCTACGAGGCGGTCCGCAAACGTGGCCTACGGGTGCCCGACCCAGCGTGGTCGGCTTCGACGACCTGCCGGAGGTCCAGTGGTGCTCCCCGCCGCTGACCACGGTCCGCCAGCCCCTGGCCAAGATGGGCATGCTGGCCGCGCGTACCGTGCTGCGGCTCGCCGCCGGCGAGACGATCGAAAGCCCGCGCGTCGAACTCGCCACCGACCTCATCGAACGCGACAGCGCCGCAGCACCCCGGCACCGCTGACGGTACGCCGCTCGGGACCGCCGGATCCGCGTCGCTGGGTGGGGCGGCCAGGACCGCGACCCTCGTCAACCCTTGCGAAGAGCGTCGTCGACGCCGGTCTCGCGGCGGCCGAGAAGGGCCGGGTCCCGACCGGAGAGCAGGTCCAGAGCCGCCTTCAGGCAGGCACCGTACTCGCGGGTGGAGCTGACCCGCCACGGTCGGGCGTACCGCTTCACGGTCTCGTCGCCCACGCCGTTGGCGTCGATGCCGAGGCGCCTGCACAGAGCCACGGCGCGGGGTAGGTGGAAGGACTGGGTCACCACGGTCGCGCGCCGCACCCCGAAGATCCGTTCCGCCCGCGCGCACGAGTCGTACGTGTCGAAGCCGGCGTGGTCCAGCACCACCTGCCGCGCCGGCACGCCCCGGTCGACCAGCCAGCGCAGCATCGCCCCGGGCTCGTTGTAGTCGGCGTTCATGTTGTCGCCGGACACCAGGATCGCTCGAACCTTGCCGGCGTCGAACAGCCGCCGCGCGATCTCCAGCCGGGCGGCGAGGAACGGTGACGGCTCACCGTCCGCCTGCACCTTGGTGCCCAGGACCAGGGCGACCGGCGCGTCCGGCACACCCGCCTCGCTGTAGATGTGGTCATCCGCGTCACCGCGAATCCACACCACGCTGGCCAGGGTGCCGCCGCTCAGCAGCACCACACCGGCGACCAGCACGAGGAGGACACGGCGGACGACCCGTCCGCGCTCCCCGTACCACCGTCGGACCGCACCGATTCGTCCCCGCATGCCGCGGGATTATTCCTGCTCTGCCGGCCCTGTGGTGCCGCGGGCGCGCCCCTCAGAGGATCTTGGCGAGGACGTCGCCGACGGCGGCGCGTACCGGATCGGGGTTCGCCCAGCTCCAGTTGGGGTGGGCCCGGTTGGTGAGCAGGACGAGGACGAGTTTGCGGTTCGGGTCGACCAGGAGGGACGGCCCGGCGAAGCCGGTGTGGCCGAAGGTCTCGGGGGAGGCGAGCCTGCCCATGAACCAGGGTTGGTTGAGGACGACACCGAGGCCGTGGGCGGCGGTGCGGTTGGGGTGTTCCGGGTCGATGGCGGGCTTCCCGGCGTTGTGGTTGGTGAGCATCTGTCGAACGGTGGCGGCGGCGAGGATGCGCTTGCCCTGGTATGTGCCGCCGTTGAGGAGGAGTTCGCCGATGGCGGCCAGGTCGGTGGCGCTGGCGAAGATGCCGGCGTGACCGGCGACGCCGCCCAGGTGGTTGGCGACGTCGTCGTGGACGGTGCCGCGAAGGAGGCCGCGGGACGAGCGGGCGTCGGTGGCGACCAGACGGGTGGCCTTGGCGTCGCTGGACAGCCAGGTGTTGGGGTTGAAGCCCGTGTCCCGAAGGCCGAGAGGCCCGGTGAGATTGGTCTTGAGAGCCTGCTCGAGGCCCTGAGCGGTGACCTTTTCCACGATCTTGCCGGCGACCATGAGCCCGACACTGGAGTAGCGGAACGTGTCCCCGGGCACAGCGCCGGAGACCAGTGGGGTGGCGAGCACGGCGTTCCAGCGGGCCGCGTTGTCCGGCAGGCCGGTGACCTTGGCGCCGACGGGGAGGCCGCTGGTGTGGGTGAGCAGCATCTCGACGGTGACCCGGTCCTTGCCGGCGCCGGTGAAGGCGGGCAGGTAGTCGCGGACGGGGGCGGCGAGGTCGACGCGCCCCTTGTCGACCTGCTGCAGGAGCAGGATGGCGGTGTAGACCTTGGTGACCGAGGCGAGGTCGAAGATGGAGTCGGGGCGCATCGGAACGCGCTTGCCAGCCGAGAGGAGTTTCGGGCCGGCCGCGTAGCGGAGCGCCTCCCCGAGAGCGGTGTGCACGGTCGTCTTGCCGTTGACCTGGACGACGGCGACGGCACCGGGGAAGCCGCTGTGCTGAAAGGTCTGCGGCGTGGCGGGCAGGTGTTGCCGGAGCAGCGCGGTCACGTAGCGGGCCTGTTTCGCTGGGATGCTGCCGCCGCCGGGGGCCGCGCCGTGGTTCGCCGTGCCGGGCGCCACCGAGGGCTTCCCGGCCGGGCCGAACCCCGCCCTGTTGCCGGCTGCGTCGGTCACGGCCACCGCATCGCCCGGGTCGGTCCCGCCCGCGCCCAGTCCGCGCTTGTCATCGCAGCCAGCGAGGGCGGAGGTTACGGCGGCCAGGCCGGCCCCGAGCAGCGTACGACGGGCGACAGACATGCCCGTGATGGTGGCAGCCGACCCGCCCGCACGCCACCCCGCCGGCGGATCCGCTCGCACACGGCAGGAGGGTGGGCCGAAAGGCTCGGACCTGCACTTGAGGTCGTCGGATCGGCGTGACATTCTTGGCCGTCGATGATTTGTCGCGCGCGCGGGGCTGACGCCCGTCCATGGGCAGCCGGGATCCCTTGGTGGATTCCCGGGGGACGGTGACACGAGCGATGGCATACCGGGAGCCGTCCGTCCACGAGTCTGCCCGCCACCACGCCGCGTCTCCCGTGCGACCGACCGGTCCGAGGCTGGGCGACTCACTGTCGTTCTCCGCAAAGGAGCCCAGCCAATGCCGTACCCGAAAACCCGCAGGGCCCGGCCCGCCCGATCCCGTCACACGGCTCTCCTGGCGAGCCTGCTGCTCGCCGTGGGCGCGCTCGCCGGCGTCAACCCCCGACCGTCAGCGCGGCAGCTGACCCGGTTGCCATAACCGTGAACGCGCGGGCGGGGTTGGCGACCGTGCCCGATACCGCACTGGGCGTCAATCACGCCATCTGGGACCAGCACCTGGGCAGCGCCGAGACGTCGGACCTGCTGCGCGACGCCGGCGTGCGGATGTTGCGGTACCCCGGCGGTTCGTACGCCGACATCTACCACTGGAAGGACCACACGGCACCCGGCGGGTACGTCGCACCGGGGACCGACTTCGACACCTTCATGGCCGCGGTCCAGCGGGTCGGCGCCGAACCGATGATCATCGCCAATTACGGCACGGGTACCGCGGCCGAGGCCGCCGACTGGGTGCGGTACGCCAACGTGACCAAGGGCTACGGCGCGAAGTACTGGACGGTCGGCAACGAGAACTACGGCAACGGCCACTACGGATCGGCCTGGGAGGCCGACGACCACCCGGACAAGAGCGCGACCCAGTACGCGAGGCTGGTCATCGAGTACGCCGATGCGATGAAGGCGGCCGACCCGAGCATCAAGGTCGGCGCGGTGCTGACGATGCCGGGCAACCGGCCGGACGGGATCACCGCCGGCGCCGACCCGGGCCCCTGGAACCAGACCGTGCTCTCCCTCGCCGGCCCGAAGATCGACTTCGTCGACGTGCACTGGTACCCGGGTGGCACGGCCGCGGAGTCACTGGCCCGGACCAACCACATCCCCGACGCGGCCTACCTGCTCCGGCAGCAGCTCACCCGGTACGCCGGCCCGAACGCCGCGCGCATCGGCATCAGCTTCACCGAGTTGAACGTCGACGCCGGCCGGACCACCCAGCCGGCGGCGCTCTTCCTGGCCGACGCCTACAGTGGGCTGCTGGAAAACGGCGTCTTCACCGTGCAGTGGTGGAACGTGCACAACGGCATCGGCACGGTGTCGGAGGTGGCGGGCCAGACCGACTATGGGGACTTCGGGATACTGTCCAGCGGCGCCTGCACGGAGGACGGCTCGGTGTGCGAGCCGCCGCTGAACACACCGTTCGCGCCCTACCACGGGCTGGCCATGATGAACGTCTTCGCCAAGGCCGGCGACCAGTTCGTCCGCGCCGGCACCGACCAGTCGCTGGTCAGCGCCCACGCGGTCCGCCGGGCCAACGGTGACCTCGCGGTGCTGCTGGTGAACAAGGATCCGGACACCGCGCATCCGGTCACCATCGACTACGCCGGGTTCACCCCGTCCGCCGCCGCGCCGACGGTCTCCACCCTCACCAACGGCGCGGCCGGCATCGCCACCAGCCAGTCCGGCTCGGCGACCAGTCGGACGCTGCCGCCGTACTCGCTGACCATGCTCGTGCTGCGCCCGACCGGCGGCACCGCCGGGCGGCCCGCGGCGCCGGGCCAGCCCACGGCCAGCGGCGTCACCGACCGGTCCGCGACGATCTCCTGGCCGGCGGCCACCCCGGGTGGCAGCCCGATCGCCAAGTACGAGGTGTACCGGCAGAACGGGGCGATCAGCGAGCAGCTCGGCGAGACCAGGGCCACCTCGCTCACGGTCGGCAACCTGGTGTCGGGCAGCAGGTACACCGTCAACGTGCTGACCCGCGACACCGCCGGCCGGGTGTCCTGGTCCTCACCGCCGCTGACCTTCGCCACCGGCAGCCCGGCCGAGAGTGCGTGCACCGTCCGCTTCACCACCAACAGCGACTGGGGCAACGGCTACATCGGTAACGTCGAGATCATCAACAACGGGACGAGCCCGATCAACGGTTGGACGCTCATCTGGCGGTGGCCCACGGGCTGGCAGCAGGTGAGCAGCGGCTGGAACGCCACCTGGGAGCAGGTCGGCGCCGCCGTGCGGGTCACGCCGACCGACGACAACCGACAGATCGCCGCCGGCGGCAGCGTGAGCGCCGGCTTCGTCGGCGCGTACAGCGGGCCGAACGTGCTGCCCACCGCGTTCACCCTGAACGGCATCCTCTGCACGAGCGGCTGACAGGGCCACCGTGGCCGGCCGGCCCGTTCGCCGGGCCGGCCGGACCACGGCACGGCCAGCCGGGGGTGTTCACGCATGTGCATGACGTCGCGGCGACGCATGGCCAGCTGGGCTGGCTGGCCTGGGCCGACGCGGTCGTGCTGGAGTTGACGTCGATCGCCGCCGGTTTGGAGTTGCGCCGCCACCGGCGCTTAGGCACCAGCGTCGCCTTCCCCGCCACGGTGCTGACGTTGGTGGTGTTGCTGTCCCTGGCCGCGCAGGTGGTGGAGGCCGAGGCGTCGGTGATCGGCTGGATCGCCGCCGCGCTGCCGGCGTTCCGATTCCTGGCGATGATAGAGATCGCCCTCGGCCGGGACCCGACCCCGGACCGCTCGGCCCGACCGGACCGCTCGGCCCGGCCGGACCGCTCGGCCCGGCCGGACCGGGCCACGACCGGCGCTCGTCGCTGACACGTTCGTCTCGGACCCTAGCGAGACGGTCCGGGACCCCATTGCCGCGGTCCCCGCCGCTGCGGACCGGGGCCGGACGGTCCCGGACCGCCGGGACCACGAGGCGGCAACCGGCGACGGCGGCCCGCAGGTGGCGGCGCTGGTCCCGGCCGCCCGGACCGCCGCCCGCGCCCTTACTGTCGAGAAGACATCGCTATCCCGCAAGGCCCTCGCCGGACAGCTGCGCCTGGACGGGCATCAGCTGTCAAACGCCACCGAATCGGCGCTCGTGCGCGTCGAGATCACTCCACCGGCACCGACCGCGCCGGAACTGCCGCGAATGGAGGCGCGTGACCGAACCACGAGGTCCTCTGTCAGCCCGGGTCGCCGCTGTCAGACCAGTTCTTTCGTCTGGCAGCAAGCCGGCGACCTGACAGAACCTGGCAGAACCTGACAGAACTGTCACCGCGACGTCGCCCGCCGCGGCTGTCTGGGCGCAGCAGCGAGGGCGCGCATCGAAAGCCCATCCGCATTCCTGATCGAGGAGCTTCACGCATCATGACCCTGCACAACGACCATCACCTGCGTCGCCAACGCCGTCACCGACCCGGCTCACGCAGACTTTCAGCGCACCGTTACGCCTGACGCGGTGTGACCCGCCGTTACGGTGTCGATGTCGGTCCCCGTTTCACCGTCCGCCTTGATCCCGACCCCCAAACGGACCCCCCGTACTCGCTCACAGCCCAGGTCAACACCACTCTCATCGCTCCTGATCGGCTCCAGACACACCCTCATGTGTGGGGTGTCCCCCCAGGGGACGCCCATGCGTAAACCGCTACCGGCTCCGGACCCGCTGCTGCGTCTACAGGCCAGCATCACCGCCCGCGACGACCGCCTCCTCGGCTGGCTCTACGACCATGGAGTCCTCACCACCGATCAGATCGGCGCCGCACTGTTCCCGTCCCTGGACTTCGCCCAACGCCGGCTACGCCGCCTCACCGTCCTGCGTGCGACAGACCGGTTCCGACCCAACCGGGCCTACGGCGGCTCCTACCCGTACCACTACGTCCTGGACCAGCTCGGCTACGACCACGTCCTCGCCCAACGCGGACTCGGACGACCACGCCGGGACCAGGCCCGCCGCCGAAAGCAGTCCCTGACCGCCCGGCCGGACCTGCCGCACCTGCTCGGCGGCAACCAGTTCTTCATCGACCTCGCCGCCCACGCCCGCACCC
The DNA here is from genome assembly GCF_053599855.1 of Micromonospora sp. NPDC005161. Lineage (NCBI taxonomy): Bacteria > Bacillati > Actinomycetota > Actinomycetes > Micromonosporales > Micromonosporaceae > Micromonospora > Micromonospora sp. NPDC005161. The sequence goes on along the minus strand of NZ_JBSFYQ010000035.1, from coordinate 76,746 downwards.
ACACCGACACGGCCCTGGACCGGTGGCAGCCCGCGTCCGCCTTCCACGAGCCCGGCGTGTTCTACCGCCGAGGCGGCAACCCGCAGATGATGGTCCACGGACCGACCGGGCTGCCTCGCCCCGACGGCGCCGGGGTGTGGACCGAGCACGGACGGTCCGTGCCGTTCTTTCTCGAGTACGACACCGGCCGCGAACGCCTCGACATCCTCACCGAGAAAATCGCCAAGTACGAACGGTCTACGCCATGAGCACCTGGACTGACTGCGCCTCGCACTCGGCGCCAGCCCCGCCCAGCAGATCTGGCAACTGACCGGCCGCAGCACCGGCAGCCACCGCCTCATCGACCTGCCCTACAGCGACACCCACCACGACGACGAGTTCCCGGCCCACACCTCTTCCCGCGTGAACGAGCGGCAGCCTGATGGCCCAGGCCAGGTGGGGCGTCACGCGGTCTGCGAGGCCGACACGCCCGCGTGACACGACCGCCCCCACACCGCCGCACTTGGGCGGCGGTAGGCGGCGGCCGTCGACCGCCGTACGGCCCTACCGGGCGAGACAAGGGCGCGGGCAGCACACAGCCAGCGTCACATATCGGCGACCACGCCGGTACTCACCCATCTGTCAGCACGGAGCTCCGGCGACAGGCCAGCGATCCAACCGCGCACTCACACCAGCCACGCGACGTGACAGATCGCGTGAGTCGCGACCCCGTTCGCTTCCGCAGCCACCGGAGGTACTCTCCGCAGCCCTCGCCCCTGTCGTCGGTTCATCGCTGTCTGAGCGAGCGGCACAACCCGGCTGATCAACCCTGGTGCCAGTTCCCAGGAGAAGGGGTCCGCTGACCCGCCTGGTCAACGCCGTCATGATGGCCGGGGTACGCCTCGTGCTGGCCCCGAGCAACCGGTCCGCCGCCGTGGCCCACAACATCGCCCTCGAAGCGGGCCAGTACATCGCCGGCCCACCCGGTCGTGGCCACCTCTGCACCGGCGATGCCCAGTGCTGATGCAGGTAGCAGCATGCGGGTCACCCCCCACGTCCCGGCGTCGCTTGACGCGGGCCGCGAGCTGGATCGCGGCGGCCGCGCCCTCGTGGACGATCGACACCGGCGCAGGAGCCGATTGGCTTCCCTGGCCGTCCCCACGGAGGGTCCCATCCTTGGTTGAGACGCTGTGGAGCTGATGTCACCAACGATTCACCCGATCGCCCTGCCCGCCTGAATCGTTGGCGACATCAGCTCCACAGGCTCCGAACGCCACTACCGGCCCCCAGGTCGGCCTGGTCGTCAAGGGCAACATCCCGTAGCCCAGCCGGGCCTCGGCTGCGGGTCACTGCCGAAGGTCAGCTCCACCGACCGGAGGAAGATCGGGCGCCGGCGCATCCGGAACCGGCCCCAGAACGCGCCGAAGCGCCCGCCCCGTCGGGGCGGGCGCTTCGCTGTGCAGCGATTCGTCAGCCCACCACCGACCGCAGCGGCACCTTGGCGTCACGCAGGGCGCGCACCAGATCACTCGCGAACGGGTGTTCGTCCACCTGGAGTCCCTGCGGGTTCGGGATCACCACGTACGCCGAGCTGCCCTTCGCGGACGCCAGGGCGTCCGTGGTAAAGCGTTCGACGATGGCCCGGGTGCGCGGGAGGTCGCCCGCCGCCACCTCAATGGTGATCGGCCGCCACCCGCCACCCAGGTCCGCCGCCACCGGCGCGGCGGCAGCGCTGGTGCGCGCTGGGTCGATGCCCGGCGTGCGCCGGGCGTCCGGCGCGGTAGTCGCGCCCGCCGGGTAGAGCAGCGCGTTGGCCACCAGGTGCAGACCATTCTCGTTGTACGCCCGGAAGAGCGGGTTGAACGCGAACAGCACCGCCCGACCGGCGCCGGTCGGCTCGTCGACCAGTGCAGCCGTCCCCTTCAGCGCGTCGCCGCCGACGGTGTAGCCGTTGGCCCAGAAGGTGTCGCCCGCCGGGTAGCGGAGCACGTTGGTCCCGGTGGTGCTCGGGTTCAGGATCGGGTCGCTGTTGTTGAACTCGAAGTCCTCCTCCGGGCGGCCCAACGCGACCGGGCTGTCGTGGTCGACGTCGACCCGCAGATGCGAGCCGATCACCTGGTACCCGGCCGGTTTTGGCTTCTCGGTCGTGGAGGTGAGCCCGGCCGCCCGAGCCACCCGGGTGCCCTCGTTACGCAGCCCGATGTAGGTGTGGCCTTGCGCGACCCAGTCGCGCAGGTTGGCCTGCCCCGCGCCGGTGAGGCCACCGGTCGGGCTGCTGCCGTCCGGCACCAGCAGGACCGTGCGTCCGGTGAACGCCTCGGTGTTGTCGTTGATGTCGGCCGTGGTGACCGGCGTGAGGTCCAGCCCCCACCGCTTGCCGAGCACGTACCGGGCCTCACCGTGCGAGCCTGACGTGGTGGAGATGCCGGTGCCCTGGAACAGCCCCACGTCCGGCAGGTCGAGCGGGGTCCCGCTGGCGCGCCCGCCCGGGGTGAGGGTCACCCCGAACGAGTCGGCCAGCTCGTCGACCGTACGGCTCAGCCTGCTCGCCGGCAGGGCCACCGCGCTGGTCTTCAGGTTGCGCACGAGCGGCACCCCACGGCCGAGCAGGGCGAACGTGAACTCCGCGGCCGCCGCCGAGTCCAGCGGGTACGTGTACGAGCCCCAGGGCCACGCCGGTCCACTGCGGCCGCCGGAGATCTCGCGGACCAGCTGCGCCTTCGGCCGGACGTTGTCGCCGGTGTAGATGGTGGAGACACCCATCAGCAGCGGGTTGCTCCAGGAGGACACGTCGTAGAAGTAGGGGAAGGGAACGTACGGGTCCTCGCCCATGATCGCCTGGATCCAGTGTTTCTGCGGCTGGTCCATCGGGATCCAGTACGCGCCCTTGGGCACGGTCACGTTGGTGGCCGTCCGGCCGCCGAAGACCCGCGCGGTCGGCACCCGGGTCGGCTTCTGCACCTCGTACACCTCGACGTCCATCCGGCGCAGCCGCTCGACGAGCTGGCGGACGTCGGCGAGCTGCCGGTCGGGCAGCAGGAAGTACGAGCGGATCTTGATGTCGGGCACCGGGAACTGGACCTCGTTGGTGGGCTGGACCACCTCGTTGGGCTCCAGCGTGCCCGCCCTGCCCTGGGCGAGCGCGTCGGTCCAGATGTCGAAGTAGTCGGTCAGCACCTCGTGCTTGTTCGCCGCGGCCCAACCGAGCGTCGCCCACTGGGTGTTGAACTGCTGCTGGACCCGGTCGGCCACCGCCGACGCGCTGCCCTTCTCGTACGTCATGCCGGCCGCGCCGAAGCCGGTGGTCGGCACGGTGTCGCCGTAGCCCATGAAGAACATGTCGTACGTGTCGTAGTTGAAGTAGCACTCGATGCTGTCGTCGTCGACGCAGGCGCCGTTGTAGCCGAAGCCGGCCTTGTTGGCCTCGCCGATCCGGTTGATCCAGTCGACGGCCTCACCGGCGATCTCGTGGTGGATCGGGTCCGCGTTGGGCGGGAAGAAGTACTGGCGGCCACCCATCTCGTGGGCGTCGATGAAGACCTGCGGCGGGTATCGGCGCAGGAGTTCGAGCTTGCCGTCGGTCTCCTGCTGGGTGCGGGCGAACCAGTCCCGGTTCATGTCGAAGCCGAACTCGTTCTGCCGCCTGGTCGCGTCGCGGCCGTCCGGGTTCTGCGTCGGGACGATGACGGTGACCAGGTTGTCATTGCGCTTCACGACCGCGCACGACAGGCCGGCGGCCAGCTCGTACAGCGTCTTGAGCGCGGCGTCGGTGCCGCTCTTCTCGCCGCCGTGCACGTTCGCGGTGACCCAGACGATGGCCGGGCTGTCCTTCGCCGTCCGGGCGGCCGTCCTCGCGCTGGTCCGGCGTGGGTCCCGCAGATCCCGCACGTCCTCGGCGATCCTGCGCAGCTCGGACGGCCGGACGTTGCGCTCGTTGGACACCACCGCGTACGGCAGCGGCTGACCGAGCACGCTGGTGGCCATCACCCCGGTGGCGACCCGGTCGGAGGCGCCGTCCACCGCTCCCAGGTAGGTCCGGATTTCGTCGTTGGTGACGACCCGCTCCTGACCCGCGCCGAGCGGGAAGCCGAGCACGGTCTCCGGGGCGGGCACGGTGCTCAGGCGTGCCGTGGGGTCGGTGCTGCACTGGGGGGACTGTGCCGCGCTCGCGGCGGATGTGCCGCTGAGCAGGGGAATCGTGCCGAGCAGGAGTGTGATCGCGGCGGCACTCGCCAGCCGCCTCGTGGGGACCGTCCAGGACGGACGCATCGATGGGGCCATGTCTTTGTTTCCCTTCTCGGGAAAAGCCTCGCAGTGGCCGGAGCCTATGAATCGCGGATACCCGGGTCAAGGTCTGATCGACTTTGATGATTGCGTGGGGTGCCGGCGGCGGCGCTGGCTGGCAGGATGGCGGTGTGCGGATGTCTCGCCTGGAAGGAGGAGACGGTGCTGGCCTCTCAGGAGACGATCACGCTGTCGGTCTTCCCCGATCTTCCATCTGCCGACGCTCGGCGTTCTCTGGCGTCCTGGCTGCGGTCCGAGGACCGGCTTCGCGAAAAGGTGACGGCGGCGCCCGCCGCCGGTTCGACGACGTCGTCCGACGACACGTCGGCGGAGGGCACGGACGTGCTGCTGGTGGCGGTCGACAGCGGCGGGGCTGTCATGGTGCTGGTCCAGGCGATCGCCGGCTGGTTGACCCACCGTCGCGAGGACGTGACGGTGAAGCTCACCCGTCCGGACGGATGGTCGGGGGAGTTGGACGTGCCCCGGGCCCGTGACATGGACGAGGTGACCGCGCTCATCGAGGCCGCGGTACGCGCGGTGGCATCCGAGCAGGGGTAGACCGAGCTGATCGATCGCGGTCTGGCGCACGGACCACCGGCCCGCCGCCGACCGATGAGTCGGTCGACGACGGGCCGGGGGACTGCCGCAAGCGATACGCCTACCAGGTCGTCAGCCCGAGGCCGATCGTCTTGGTCAACGTGGCGTTGTCGTCGTCGCCGTCCAGCGACCAGATCATCGCGCCGGCCAGGCCGGCCCGCCGGATGTAGAGCGTCTTCTGCAGCACGACCGCCGGGTCGTCGTACGTCCAGAACGTCGTACCGTCGAACAGCCAGGCGTGCCCGGAGCGCAGGTCGCGGTGCACGGTGTAGCCGTTGCCGGCCAGGGTCTTGAGCTTCTTGTAGTCCTCGTACCCGGCCTCGAAGGTGGCCGGCGCGGGCGCGGCGGCGGGTTTGAACAGGCCGTTGCCGCCGCCGGTGACGCCGGTCCAGCCGCGACCGTAGTACGGGATGCCGAGGACCAGTTTGTCGCGCGGCGCGCCGCGGGTGATCCAGCCGTCGATGGCCACCTCGGCGGAGAAGTCCGGGTTGTCCGGAGCGCCCGCCGGCACGCGTAGCGCGGACTGCTGGTTGGTCACCGCGTCCCAGCCGCCGTGGAAGTCGTACCCCTGCACGGTGGCGAAGTCCAGGTACTTGAAGATCTTGCGGCCCTCGTACCCGGCGTCCATGGCTGCGGGGTTGGCCGGCAGGAACGCGGTCAGCGCGTAGTGCTCGCGGGTCGTGCGCCCGTACGCGTCGAGTTGCCGGCGGAATTCCGCGAGCAGCTTGGTGAAGTTCTCCCGGTCCTCCGGGCGGATGACGTTGCCCGGCTCACCGGCCCAGTTCGGCCACTCCCAGTCGAGGTCGATGCCGTCGAAGACGCCGGCGGCGGCACCCGGCCCGCCCGCGGCGCCGTCACCGCCCGGCAGGTTGCCCTTGAGGTAGAGGTCGATGCAGGAGGCGACGAACGCCTTGCGGGAGGCGTCGGTGAGGGCGGCGTTCGAGAAGTACGTCGACCAGCTCCAGCCACCCAGAGAGATCAGCACCTTCAGATCGCGGTGCTTGGCTTTCAGCTTGGCCAGTTGGCCGAAGTTGCCGTTGAGCGCCTGACCCGGGGCGTCGGCGACACCGTCGACGCTCTCCTCGGCCGGCACCGGACGCTGGTAGTCGGCCCACGCGTCACCCTCGCCCGGCCCACCGTCGACATAGCAGCGTCCGTCCTCACTGACGTTGCCGAAGGCGTAGTTGACGTGGGTGAGGCGACTCGCGGCCCCGGAGGTGTCGAGCTTCTTGACCGGGAAGGCCCGGCCGTAGATGCCCCACTGGGTGAAGTAGCCGACCCGGTGGTAGCCGGCCCGGCGGTCGGGTTTGTCGCCCGCGCTCGCGGCGGTTGGCGGGGCGGCGGTGATCAGCATGGCCGCAAGGGCGACGACGGCGGTCAGGCGGCGGTGGCGGAATGGTCGCATCGGCACACTCCCACGAGGAATGGAGCGGAATTAGTTAAGAGTCTTGCCTGATTGATGAAGTTAAGCCGATCACCGTCGACGGTCAAGAGCCGTCCGGCCACATGGGGGATGGCGGAGTCATTACCGGGTGGTAACGATGTTGTGTCATGGACTCAGCCCTGACTCTGATCGGTCTGCCCATCGCCCTCGGCATCATCATGCTCGGCCTGGGTCTCGGACTGACCATTGCGGACTTCCGCCGGGTCGCCCAACATCCGAAAGCCGCCGTCATCGCGCTGGTGTGCCAGGTGCTGGTGCTGCCGGCGCTCTGCTTCGCCCTGGTCCTCGCCTTCGACCTGGCGCCCGAACTGGCCGTCGGGATGATGCTGCTGGCCGCTTCCCCCGGCGGCACCACGGCCAACCTCTACAGCCACCTCTTCGGCGGCCACGTGGCCCTGAACATCACCCTCACCGCCATCAACTCGGTGCTCGCCGTGTTCACCCTGCCGATCCTGGTCAACCTGTCGGCGGCGTACTTCCTCCCCGACGGAAGGAGCCTCGGCCTGCAGTCCGACAAGGTGCTGCAGGTCTTCGCCATCGTGCTCGTCCCGGTCGCGATCGGCATGCTGATCCGCGCCCGGGTGCCACACGTCGCCGAGCGCCTGAACCGCCCGGTCCGGATCCTCTCCGTCGTGGTGCTCGTCGCCGTGATCGCCGGCGCCGTGCTCGGCGAGCGGGAGAACATCGCCGACTACTTCGTCTCGGTCGGCCTGGCCGTGCTCGCGTTCAACCTGCTGAGCCTCGCGATCGGATACGGCGTGCCCCGGCTGGCCGGGGTCGACCGGAGCGCCGCCACCGCGGCCGGGTTCGAGATCGGCATCCACAACAGCACCCTGGCCATCACGATCGCGCTCAGCCCGGCACTGCTCGACAGCACCCAGATGGCAATCCCGGGTGCCGTCTACGGCATCGTCATGTTCTTCACCGCGGCGGCCTTCGGCTACCTGGTGACCCGCCTCCGCGCGCCGGCCGCCACCACCGTGCAGCCCTGACCGTGAGGTCGCTGGCCCGGCCGCCGGTGCCGCCGGCCGGGCCGTGTCGGTCAGCCGACCTGGTTGTTGTCCTTGAGTGAGCCCCAGCCGTGCCACCGGTCGATCTCGATCAAGGCACTGACCCGAGCGCGCTCCCGCCGGGGATACGCGTTGCCGGTGTAGTGCTGGGACAACCGGTCGATGTCCGCGAGGCCCTCGTCGGCGCGCAGTTCGGCGACGTGCCCGATGATGCTGACATGGGTGTACCAGCCGGCCTCATCCAGGACGGTGAGGGACACCCGAGGGTCGTTCCGGACGTGCTCCAGCCGGCGGCGACTCTCGTCCATGTTCACCAGGATCCGGCCGTCCTCCCACAGGTACCAGGTGGCAGCGGACACCGGCTGACCACCGTTGCGGAGCGTGGTCATGACGGCAGGGTTCGGCTTCTGCAGCATGGCGACCGCGGCCTCGGGAAGCGGTGGCTTGGACATGAAGTCTCCTCTTCGCGTCAGGGGGTTACCCCTGCACGTTACGCACCCGCCGGTCCGCTCCTGTCCGAATGGGGCGCATGGCCGGCTGAGGTCGGCGGCGATTGTCGATGTACCTCGCGGGGAGCTGCGCGCGACGGGGGACCGAGTAGTCGCACGAAACGATCATGACGGGCGCTGGTGGGCTGGATTGTCTGAGCCGGCAGGAGCCTTCCCAGGTCGACTCGGGGCAGCTCGGCGGCAGCTCGGTTGGTCGAACCCGTCCATCCGGAGGATCCCGACCGCCTAAATCGCTGCATACGTTGAGTCAGCCCATGACCTCGCTGGCGGGTGCTGACCAGCCTCTGCCAACGTTGTCATCGGTCGCCGGCTCGAAAGCGGGCCGGATATGCGGCGGCCCGGCAGGGCGGGCCATGTCGCGGCTCAGATCCTTCGCTGCCGCAGCTTTCGGGGGCAGCAACGGGGGAGTGAGGCTATGGGAACGCGGGCGCTACCCCCGAATGTCGCCGCAGCATCTGACGTGATCGCACAACGAGGGCCGCTCACGCCCGACGAAATCGCCGACGTCCTTCGGGAAAGTGGCATTGTGCTGAGCGCGGCTCGACTGGCGAAATTGCCGGAGCGCTTTCCCTCGGCGTTCGTCACCGATGACCACGATCGCCTGAGCCTTCCACCTCGCCCGTCCTTCGCCCCCGACCCGGACACGGCATCTGCAACTGCGAAGGTCGTAGACGAGGCCGCACTTGCGTGGAACAGGGTTGACCCACCAGCAGCGATGCCGCTGGAGGATCTCGTCGTCGTGGTGCCGAGGCCATCGGTGCACCAGAAGGTGGAACTGGCCGTCGTACGGATGCGTGACGGCGCGGCGCGGATCTTCAGCGCGAGTCCGACCCGATCCGATGAGGTACGTGAGTTCATCGTCGGGGCTGCTGGCCTGGTCGGATACTGCCTGAGCAGTGACCGCTGGTCTCACCTGCCAGACGACATCACCGGCAGCCTTCCTGATCTCCGAGCTGATCTGCGGATACTGGCGCTGCTTCATGAGCCCGCCCGACCGACCGGCCGAATGAGCGAGATGTGCGCGGTCTTCGGTGTCGAGCAGGGGGACGATGATCCGCTGAGCGACGCACTCGCCCTCGCCGCTTGTCTCCGGGTTCTTGTCAGCCGGGTCGACGGCTCTGATCCGTCGTGGCAGGTTGCCCGGGCCTGTCTCGTCGCGGGCGGATCGGACCTTGCTCGACTGTTGCCCGAGGCTCCAATGCCGGTGAACATCCGGGACCTACTGTCCTGCGCCCCGGACCCCCTGCTCGACCCGGTAGCAGGAGCTCAGCACGGTACGGCCGCAGACGCCGTACGTCAGGTGTTCAGCCGCTTGGGTGAGCGAGGCTACGCAGCCCGGCCGTCACAGCGGGAGATGGCCGGGGCGGTGGCTGAGGTGCTCGACGCGGGTGGCCTACTCGCCATCGAGGCGCCAACGGGCACGGGCAAGTCCCTGGCTTACCTGACACCTGCCGGTCGGGAAGCCGGTCCGGGTCGACCCGTCGTGGTCGCCACCGCAACGAAGGTCCTTCAGCAGCAACTGCGACGGGATGTGACTCGGCTTCGAGGCCAGGGGCTGTTCCATGCCCCGTTCCGTCAGCTCTTCGGGGTGTCCAACTACCTCTGCTCCCGGGAGATCGCCGCGGCGTTGGAGTCGTCCGATGAGAGCGCGGGCACTGACCACTGGCTGGCGTTGGCCGTCGCCGTCCGAGCGCTCGCCTTCGGTGAGACGGGGGTGTGGGATGACGTTGCGGACGCGGACGTCGCGGGCGGACGCCCCGACTATCGGGGGCTGCGGGACACCCTGCGAACCGACGCCGGGTCCTGCGAACGATATGACTGTGCATGGGCTGACCGGTGCCCGTTGTTCACACGACTTGCCGGGATGCGCGAACGGCCTGGCGTCGTCGCGGTCAATCATGCCCTGATCGCAACCTGGGCGAAGCTCGCTCAGCAGGGTCAGCGGAGCCCGGGCGATGTGCTCGCCGAGGGCCGTGGTGACCTGGTCTTCGACGAGGCACACGAGCTGGAAGACTCGTTGACGGCCGCGTGGACGGAGGTCGTCGGCCGGCGCGAGCTTCTCGGCCTGGCGGCGAGGCTCGACGGCAGGAGCGGACTCGACCGGCACCTACGCCGGCTCGGCGCTGCCGGAGTTCACCTGCGCCGAGAGCGGACCTTGCCGGCCATGGCTCGACAGCTGCGGCAGGACTGCGACCGGTTGACCGACGCCGTGCAGCGGTATCTGCACGAGTACGGCGGCGTGCACCGCTCCGCGGTCCCGCAGTCAGGGGTCGTGCACAGCCGACCGGAGTACCGGCAGCTCGTCGAGGAGGTACGGCAGATCACCCGCGGTTTGCGGGACCTGGTTGCCGAGCTGACGGTGTTGGAGACGGGTGCCCGCGCGCAGGTGGCCGAGGCGAGCGGCCGCGCTCGGCTGCTGCTCAAGGCCGTGCTGGTTCGCGTCGCCGGCCTGGTTCGCGCCGTCCGGGACGCCGGTGCGGTGCTCGGGCGGCTCCGGGACCTGCCCGATGAGCATCTCTGGGTCTATCGACTCTCCGGCCAACTTGGCGCCGACACGGAGTCTGCAACAGAAGCCGAGGCTGCTCCTATCCCCGTGTCCGCGGATCAGACCACCTGGAGCGAATGGACCTTCGAGTGCATTCCGGTCGACGTCGGTCCGGCGTTCGCGGATGGCATTGTCCGACCGGCGCGCAGCGTCACCCTGACCAGCGCGACCCTGACCACTGGTGACAGCTTCGACTACCTGAGTGACCGGCTGGGGATTCGGGTAGAACGGGGCAGCGGCGAGCCGGGCGTCTTCGACGGGCGACAGCTGCGCAGCCCGTTCGACTACGCCACCCAGTCCGCGGTGGTCCTCACCAACCACCTGCCCGTGCCGGTGCCCAGTCAGGAACGGGAGTTCGTCGAGGAGTTCGCCCGCGACCAGGTCGGTCTGCTGTCGTTGACCGGCGGCCGCTCGATGACGCTGTTCGCCGCGCGTCGCCGGATGGAGGCCGTGGCCAGCCTGGTCCGGCAGCGGTCGGAGCCGCTGGCCGAGCGGGGTGTGCACCTGCTTGTGCAGGGCGAGGCCGGCCGGGCCGAGATCGCCGACCGGTTCCGGTCCGAGCCGGGGAGCGTCGTGTACGGGCTGCGGTCGTACTGGCAGGGCTTCGACGCCCCCGGTGAGACGCTCAGCTACCTGATCATCGAGAAACCGCCGTACCCGCATCCGGATGACGCCGTGGTCAGTGCCCGGGCCCGCGCGATCGCCGACCGTGGTGGCGATCCATTCCTGGATTACCTCGTACCCAAGACCGCAGTGCAGCTGGCGCAAGGCTTCGGTCGGCTGATTCGCAGCGAGACCGACCGGGGTGTGGCGCTGATCTGCGACCGGCGGATGCAGTCGCCTGGCAGCGCCAATCGGATACTCCTCTCCTCCCTGCCCGGGCCTGCGATTCACCACGCGATCGACCGCGACGACGCCTGGCGCTTCGCCGTACAGTTCGTCACGGGTGAGCAGCCGGACCTCACAGCCGCGTTGTCGCTGGCCCGCAGCGACGTGGATGCCACCCTGGAGCGATTGCGTCTGGCGCCTGGAGAGGATCCGGAGCCGAAACTTCGCGAGGGCGCACGGCTGCTCTTCGGCGTGCACGAGCTGCGCGAACCGCAGCTGCAGCTGATGCGGGCTCACCTGGCAGGCGACGACACCGTCGGTGTCCTGCCGACCGGCACCGGAAAGTCGCTCTGCTTCCAGCTTCCGGCCCTGTTACGCCCGCAGGACCGGGCGACGGTGGTGGTCAGTCCGCTCGTCGCGCTGATCAAGGACCAACTGGATGACCTGCGGGGCCGCCGTGGACTACGGGGCGTTCAAGGCATCACCGGCAACACCCCCGCCGCCGTTCGTAACGAGATCCTGCGGGACCTGGCGACGGGAAAGGTGCGGCTGCTGTATGTCTCGCCGGAGCGGCTCGTGCGGGATCCGGTGCTCAGGGTGGCGTTGGAGCGGCAGGACCTGGCCGCCCTCGTCGTCGACGAGGCGCACTGCGTGAGCGACTGGGGGCACGACTTCCGGCCCGAGTTCCGACGGGTGTCGCGGGCGGTGGCGCACCTGGGCCGGGCCCCACGGATGGCGTTGACAGCCACGGCCACAGAGCCGGTGTTGCAGGACATCATCGGCACCCTGGAGCTCACCGACCCGGTGGTCGTCACCCGACCTGCCGATCGCCCGAACCTCCGCTTCCAGGTGACCAAGGTGGGCGCTGAACGAGAGCGGGCCCGCGAACTGCTGCGGATCGCGACGGCGATGGGATCGTCACCGGGCATCGTGTACGCCTCCCGGCGGGCGGTCACCGAGGAGGTGGCGGCGCTGCTGCGTCGCGCGGGACTGCGGGCCCGGCACTACCACGCCGGAATGGTGCCGGAGCAGCGCGAAGCTGTGCAGGACGACTTTCTCGCCGGCACCACCCAGGTCATCGTCGCCACCAAGGCGTTCGGCATGGGCGTCAACAAACCCGACGTCGGCTGGGTGGTGCACTACGACCTACCCGAGTCGCTGGACGCGTACGTACAGGAAGCCGGCCGGGCGGCGCGCTCGGCCGACCTGCGGGGCCAGTGCGTCCTGCTGTACGGCGGTGGTGATATCGCCCGTCGTCGTGCCCAGGTGGCCGACACGTCCGACGACGTCCGGTTGGCGCAGGCTCGGCGTGTGCTGAACCTGCTGCTGACGCAGCGCCGCCGAGGCGAGGACGTCGTGTTCGACCCGGAGGAGTTGGCCGAGGCGGTCGCGGTCGAGCCGGACGAGTTGAACGTGGTGCTGGGCTGGCTGGAACGTGCCGGCGCGGTGGAACAACTTCCGGACTGTTCGGCCCGGGGCACGGTTCACGTCGGGGTCCGGGAACCGGCGGACCAGGGGGAGCGACGTCGGTTCCGCGAGCTGTCCGTGCTGTTGAAACTGCGACCGCAGGTGGGCAGCCGAATCGACTTCGACCGGCTTGAGGCGGACCACGGTGTCGACCCCGACGCGTTGGAACGCGATCTCGTGGCGTGGTCGCTGGACCGCCTCATCACCTTCTCGTCGTCGCAGCGGTACCGCAGGCTGCGGGTGCGCAGCCGCCAGCTGGCCAGCGAAGTGTTGCAGCGGGAGATCCGGCGGTGGAACGCCTGGCAGCGTCGGCAGCTCGACGCGATGCTGTCGTACCTCGGTGGCGGGTGTCGCCGTGCGGCCATGGTCGCCTACTTCGGTTTTCCGTCGTACTCGTGCGGTGCTGAGCACGAGGCCTGTGACAGCTGTGGGGGGACTTCCCCGTGGCACGACCTTCCCGCGTCGGCGGTGCCCGACCCCGAGCAGTTGGTCAACGTCGAGCTGACGGTCCTGCAGGCGGTCGGGTGGGCCTCGACCCTCCGGACGGGCCGCTACGGCGCGGTCGGGCTGAAGGCCGCGGTCCTCGGCGCGGAGATGCTGGCCGGGGGGCACCCCATCGGGGCCGGTCTGCGTCGGTGCCCCCAGTTCGGCGCGCTACGTCACGTGCGCGGCGCCGACCGTCGCTGGGAGCAGGCGGCCGAGCAGTTGGTCGATGCCGGGCTGCTGGTCCGCGAACAGACCACGCGGGACAGCAGGAGTTACATGAGTCTGGTCATCACTGATGCCGGGCGGGAACGGTTGGGAGGCCGGCGTGGGTGAGATGGTGAGTGTCGAGCGGGTCATCTCCGCCGAGCTGTTGGAGGGTGGCGAGATCTCCCTCGGCCCCGTCGAGAGCGCTCGCCTGGGCCTGACCAAACACTCGGTGGCCCTGACCCTGGTGGTGGACGGGGAGTCCCTGCCGGTGGCCTGGGTCGCCGGCCGCCGTCGGCTCCACGGTGAAACGCTGACCGAGTACCTGCAGGACACCGGCCGGATCGGCGGCTTGCTGCGGCTGGAGCGCCGGGGTGACGAGGCCATCCGGCTCGTCGTACTGGCACCGGGGACCCGGCTTTCCGTAGCCCCGCGCTTGCCCGGCGTGGCCTCGACGCCGGGTGCGGGCCCGGTCGCCGCGGGCGCCGCCGCCGTCCGCGGCGACACCGGCCGGGCGCGGCGTGCGAGCATCGGTGGCCGCTACCGGTTGCGTAAGCGCGAAGAGTACGTCTGGCAGGGTGAGATCGGGTTCCTCACCAACGCTCGCACCAACCTGATCGACGCCCTCCACAACCGGGGGTGGGACGCCGCCGACGCGGTAGGGATGCGGCTGGAGGGCGAACGCCTCGCCACCCTGGATCAGTTCGATGAGCTGCTCGCCATCGACGCTGCGCACATCGAGCACATGCCGCACCAGGAAGGGGCGGCCCGCACAGTCCTGACCCGAATGGGCGGTCGAGGCATCCTCGCCGACGAGGTGGGTCTCGGCAAGACCGTCGAGGCGGGGCTGATCCTCAAGGAGTTGATGCTGCGCGGCCTGGCCCAGCGGGTGTTGATTGTCTGCCCAGCGCCGCTGCGGGACCAGTGGCGCGAGGAACTGCGGGACAAGTTCGACGAGGACTTCACAGTGGTCGCCAGTGGCCAGGACGCCCGGGTCTTCACCCAGGACCGGCTGATCATGACCCTGCAACTGGTGCTGCGCAACGCCCACCGCCTCGGCGAGCGCTTCGACCTGGTCATCGTGGACGAGGCACATCGGCTCTCCGGCGCTGGCGCCCGCAAGACCCGCGACATCATCGGTGAACTTATCGCCAACGCCCCCCGGGTCCTGTTCCTGTCGGCCACTCCGGTGCAGAACAACCTGCTGGAGCTCTACCGGCTCGTCGAACTGCTCCGGCCCGGCACCTTCGACTCCGAACGTGACTTCTCCCGCCGCTTCGTCGACGGTCGCGACCCCCGCAAGCCGGTCAACGCCCCGGAGTTGCGCAAGCTGATCAGCAGCGTGGTCGTCCGGACCACCCGCCAGCAGGCGGGGGTCGACCGGGTGCACCGGATGCCACCCCAGGACCACGGCGTCCAGCTCACCGCACCCGAACGTCAGCTCTACGACATGCTGCTGAACACCCTGCGGCATCGGATGACCGGCCCTTCGGACACCATGCGTCGCCGGCAACTCGCGCTGCGGCTCACCGCCTCACCCCAGGCCGTCTCCCGCAGCGCCCTGCGGATGGCCGAACGTGAGTGGGACAGCGGGCTGAAGCAGACGCTGACCGAGATCGGTCATCTCGCCGGCGACATCCGGCACACCTCGCGTGAGCAGGTCGCCCTGGACGTCGTCCGCCGGTGGCTTGACGAACACGGCCGCGTCCTCGTCTTCACCCAGCACACCGACACGCTCGGCGGCATCCTGCGGCTACTCGACGCCGACGGCGTCGTCGCGGCACCGTTTCACGGGGGCATGAGCCACGCGGCCCGCAGCGCCTCGGTCGCCGGCTTCAAGTCGGGACGCGCCCAGGTGCTCGTCTCCACCGATGCCGGCGCCGAGGGACAGAACCTGCAGGTCAGCAACTGCGTACTGAACTATGACCTGCCGTGGAATCCAATGCGGGTCGAGCAGCGCATCGGCCGCGTCCACCGGTTGACCCAGACCCGCAACGTGCACATCGCCAACCTCTTCGCCCGGGACACCCTCGACGAATCCGTCTACCGGCTGCTGCATGACAAGCTGGCCATGTTCGAGTTGCTCTTCGGGCAGGTCGTCACCGTCCTCGGAGAGCTGGAGGGCACTCAGGACTCCAGCATGGAGCAGCGGGTCCTCGAAGCGTTGTACGCCAAGAGCGACGCCACCATGCAGCGCCGGCTCGACGAACTCGGCGCCCAGCTCGAACAGGCCCGCGGCCGTGCCATGAACATGATGACGGCGGACGCCGGACTGAGTGACTGGCTCGCCCAGCGGAAGGAGGAACGCCGCAAGCGGGCGGTCGAGCCGGAGGCCCGTGAGCTGCTGCCGCAACCCGCGGAGCGGCCACGGCGACGGCAGAAGGACCTCGAACGCTTCGTCTGGCGGTTCCTGGAACTGGCCGGTGCCACGCTGACCCAACCATCGGACGGGTACGTCGTGGCGACCCTGCCGCCGAACCTCGCCGCCGCCTTCGGAGGCCGCGACGAACTCTTCCTCGCGTTCACCAACGCCGCGCTGGACCACCACCCCGAGGCGCAGCTCTGCGTCGTCGGGTCGGAGCTCTTCGACGAGTTGCTGGAGGTGTTGCGTGACCGCGGGGACCTGACCGGCACCGTCGCCGTGCTGCCGGACCTGCACCAACGGGCGGTCATCGCGCACGACCCGGACGTCCAGATGGTCAAACGGCACGTCGAGCCGGATGACGCCTGGTCGGCGCGGGGCACCTACCGCGTACAGGAGGGTGCCACCAGCGGCAACCAGCAACTCGTCACCGTCGACGGGGGCACCCCGGTGCAGCTCGACGAGCGTCGGGCGCCGCTGCCCGACGGGGCGCCTATGCCGGCGCCCCTGCCCGGGCGGGCGGTGCTGGACGCCGTGGACCGACAGGCCGCGGTCCACCTGCGGCAGCACCTGCGTGACGCCCGGCAGGCCGAGGATCGGCGTCGCAAGGAGGCGCAGGAAACCCTCGTCGCGAACCTCGAGAAGCAGCTCGGCGCGGCCCAGAAGTCCTGGCATCGTAGCCGCGACATGAACACATATCTGCAGATCGAGGAGTGGGAGCGGCAGCTCGAACGGGCCATCGAAGTCGCCCGTCGGCCGGCGCCCCCGGTAGCCGACACCGAACTAAGGGCCGAGCTGCTGACCCTGGAGATGCACGGTTCCGACCAGCTGGTCGTGGTGGAGAGCTGGGAGCATGTCAGCGGCGTGAGCCGGGAGATCCGGTATCCCTGGACGGGCAACCTGACCGACCACGCCCCGACCTGCGAGGCCACCGGCGCCGCGGTGCAGACCCTCGCCCTCTGCGGCAGCGCCCACGCCGTCGACCGCTCGGCCCTGTCCTGCTGCCAGGTGTGCGAGGCCGACTGGTGCGCTGCCTGTGGACCCACCCGCACGGTCACGGCCTGCGCCGGCTGCGGCCGCGACGCCTGCGCCACCTGCCGCCGCGACGGAGCGCTGTGCACCGGCTGCGTCCGACCGCGCCGCGCGTCGGATCTGGACACCGACTGGGAGTACGGGTGGCGGCTGGGCGGCGAAGCGTACCTGCTCGTCGGAGGACGGCATGCCATCGTCGTCGGCGCGGACAGCACCCGTCGCACGATCGTGCCTGACCAGGACGTCCGCGACCCGGTTCGGGCCCGGCTGCGAGGGCTAGCCACCCGGCTGCAGTTGCCGGCCGGCGCCGGCCTGGTCGCCGCTACGCCACTGGTCAGCCCGTCGGAACTCACGGTCGGCAGCGCCTGGGCGCACGTGGAACCGTCGGTGTGGTGGACCTGGCAGGCCGACGCCGACGCCGACGTCGACGACACCGTCGCGGCCCTGCTGCCCGACCTACCCGGACCAGACGTCAGCGGTGAGGGCGCCGCCGGGCTCAGCGCGCTCCTGGCTGACCTGCGTCGCCGCGCGGCGGCCCCGGCGCCGCCGGCGCTGGCCGCCGTGCCGTTCGCACTGGTACGCCGCGTCGACCTGGATGACGGGCAGTTCCACTACCGCGAGCTGTGGCACGACGGCGACCGTCCGCCACTGCTCGCCGACTCTGACACCGCGTCACTGATCCCCAGCGGGCACGACGTCGAACCCCACTGCCGACCGATCGCCGGCACCACCGTCGGCCCGGTGGGCGTGGAGATCGACGGGCTGCACCGTTCGTACGTGTGCCTGCTGACCGACGGCAGTCACAGCAGCACCCTGTTCGTCCCCGGCGTACCCGGCGCCACCCTCGCCGCCGAGGAGCAACTGGCCCGTTTGGTCTCGGCCGCGGGCCTGCCGCCCGCGCGGGCCGTGGTGCGGCACCCATGGGAGCCACCGCCCGCAGCCGAGCTGCGATACAGCACGCCGGCCGACGGCGTGGAGGTGGTGCGCCGCCCCGTCACGTCCCGGACCCTGCTCACCGAGGGGGAGGGTGAGCCTGAGATCACTGCTGTCTCCACCCAGGCGATCTCCACGGCGTTCGCCGGAGCCGCACGGTCCGAGGACCCGCAGCTGTGCGCCGTCCTGGCCGGGATGGACGAGCCGCTGACTCCTGTGCCGATCGGGCAGTACGTGACCGTGGAGGAGCGCTGGCGCTCTCCCTACGGATCAGCGACCCGGCGCTACCTGGTCGCGCCGGCGGCCCCGCTGGACTCCCGACTGCCAACAGGACACATCCTCGTCCAGCCCGGTGCGGTGCTCGCCGCCACGCTGACGGACGGCACCGTCACCGACGGCGAGGTTTCGGTCGACAGCCGTGGCCACCTCTTCGCACACGAACGCAGTGCCATCTGCCCGGTGTGCGACCACCTCTACGGTCCCTGCTGCGGAGACGACGGAGCCGTCATCGACTGCTCGTCCTGTGAACGACCGGCATGCGGCGTATGCCGATCCAAGGACCCGTCTTTGGTTGCGCAGACCCGGTGTGAACGGTGCGGCGATCGATCCTGTGGAGACTGCGCGCGGCATTTGCCGGTCCGCCCGTGCGAGCTCTGCAACAGGACGGTCTGCGCTGCGTGCGGGCCGGGTCCGCTCTGTCTGACCTGCGCCCAACTGAAGCCCGCCACTGTCGAGCAGCGCTCGCAACTGCCCACGGAGTTGCACGCGGACGGGCTGATTGTCCTCATCGGACGTGATCCGCACGGCACGGTTGCGGTGCTGCGCGGCGTACACCGCAGCGAGGTAGCGGTCATCGGACCATCGGGGCTTGAACACTGGGAAACCGCGACTGCCGACGACCCGGAGGTGCTGCGGCTTCGGCTGAGGGGGGCGGAGCTCGGGGGCAGCGGGGACGTCGCTCTCCGCACGGTGGCCGGCCGGATGACGCCGGTTCCTCCGGATTGGCTGGTGCTCAGCCACGATGCGGGCACGACGTTCCAATGGCTGGTGCAGACCGATGGTCAGCGTCGTGCCGGCAACGCGCCCTCGTTGGCCACAATGCCCTCTGCCAGTGGCCTGGATCTGGAGCTTCGCGCCGACCTTGCCGACGCCTTCGGCGAGAAGGAACCGCCGACACCCATTCCGGCGTCCGCACCGGCGGCCCGACGGAAGCCGATCCGCCAAGCCGCGGCCGACGTCGCGACGCCGCCGGCGCGGACGGTAGGGGTCGCCTGCCGCCAGCACACCGCCGTGACGGTGGCCGTCACCGCACGCGGCCTCGTTCGGCGGCGGGCGCTCGGTAGTCACATCATCGAGGAGACGGCCGACTGGCAGTTTCCTGATGCGGTCGCGCCGTGGGTGCATGCCGGTTGGCGTCCGGCACCCGAGGTGATCGTCACTGCCGAGCTCGACGGCTGGACGGTGGTGATCGCGGCCGTCGGACACCACACGTCACTCGGCGTCCGCCATCGCGGTGACCAGCCCACCTGGTATCAGGTGACCGAGGACAGCGCGCTTGACCTCCTGCGTGGCGCGCTCGGCGTCGAGCTGCTCGGGGAGCACACGTTGGTGTCGCTCGTCGCGCACACGTCGGTGCGGGACCTCCGCGGGCCGACCCTCCTGGGCGCCACCCCGCTTGCTCGTCGTGCGAGCCCGCAGGTCACCAGACTGCCCTTCGGCCAGCCCCGCCGGGCCACCATGTCCCCGGCCGCCGCCGTTGCGGCCGTCATGCCGGACACCACACCCACGGCCCCTGCCGCCGGTGCACGAATGCCGGACGCGTTGCTGACCGAACTACGTCATCAGGCACTGAGCCGTCGGGTCAGCGAGGTGGACCTCACGGTGGGCCTCGAGGTGGAGGAGGAGTGGCGCCTCGCCAACGGCGACGCTGTGGCCGTGGCGTACCGGCTCGCGGCTGGGGAGACCGTCGGGTACCTCCCCGACGCCGTTACCGGGGAGCCGCTGCACCAGGTGAGTGTCTGTCGGCTGCACCACCTGGTGCGGCAGGTGGAGGTCTGTGCCACCTGCCTGACCGCCACCTGCCCTGCCTGCCCCGACCCGGTCAAGCCGTGCGCCCTCTGCGGTGGTCGGCTGTGCGGCCGGTGCGTGGCCTCGACCGACGGCCGCTGCCCCGCCTGCGTTCAGCTGCGCAAGGTGAAGCTGCTGGATCGTGGCAAATTCGGAGTGTCGCTGCGCGGTGCGGTATGGCACGGGGTGGGGCCGCGTGCCCAGGTAACCCTCCGGCGGGACAAGGACCGATGGTCGTTGGAGCGGTGGGACAACGCTGGCCGGATCACAGCGCCCCTGGACGGCGACCGTCTGCTCATCATCCGCCAGATGATCGGCGACGCCGAGTGAGATGGCGGGCGCGAGGTCGCCCTGGGCGTGCGGCCTCGGTTCACGGGCTGGGCGTGGCCGAGGGGGTCGCTGCGCCGATCAGTCCGCCGAAGAAGACCATCATCGTGAGCATGATCATGGGGGCGACGAAGACGTACCCGAGGACCAGGCCGGCGACCGCCATGCCGCGTCCGGACTTCGAGTTGTTGCGGGTGTCGTGCAGGCCGACGTGGCCGAGGACGACGGCGAGCAGGCACGGCAGCCCGAACAGGCACCACCCGCCGAGCACGCCGAGGATCCCGAACACCAGCGACGTCACGGCCAGCCCGGAGGTGGGTGGGCCGTGCACGACGATGTGCGCCGGCGGGTACCCGATCGGCGGGTACGGGCCGGGGCTGGCCGGCGGGGCCGATGCCGGCAACGCGGGTCGGTGGGGGTCATGGCCGGGGTGGTAGCTCATGGTCACTCCTGTACAGGTGGGTAGGTCCGGTCAGCGCTGGTCGAGTCGGGCGAGCAGCGCGTTCACCTCGGTGTGCAGCCGGCGCAGCTCCGCGGCCGTCGGCGCCAGCTCGTAGCAGTGGTGGTGCGTGGCGGTCGAGAGCGTGGCCCACGCGTACGCCACCCGCCGGGCGGTCTCCGTGCCCGGCCCGAGCCGTCCGCGCAGCATCAGCTGCTTGGCTCGGCCCTGCCGGCAGGCCGCGACGGTCGGCTTGACCCGCCGCCAGTAGGCGTCGATGCCGCCTTCCAGGGCGAGCCGGATCAGGCAGGCGCAGGCCCGAGGCCACCAGCCGCCGGGAACGGCGACGGCCCCCAGCAGGCCGGAGCCGCGTAGCAACTGGTCGGCCGCCGCCAGGCAGCGCTGCGGCGTCGGCGCGGTCACCGCAGCGCCCCCGCCAGGAAGCGGGCGTCTGCGACCAGGCCCGGCAGGTCCGCCAGGTACGCGCCGTGCACGCCCTCCCGGCACGCCTGGTACGCGTTCACCGCCCGTCGTCCGTGCCGACGGAGCAGCTCGTCGCGCACGCCACCGCCCCGATCGGCGTCGTCGAACAGCGCCAACGCGACGATGGTGGCCAGCCGGCGCGACGCGGCCTCGATGGCCGCCTCGATGTCGTCGTGCGGGACGCCCCGGGCGACCCGTACCCGCCAGACCGCCCGGTGGCAGGCCGCCTCCACCGCCGAGCGGCACAGCTCCGCCACCACCGGCCCACGTACCTCGGCGGGGATGTCCTCGTTGCGCGACAGGGCGTACGCGTCGTCCAGGTAGCGGGTCACCGGATCGGAGCCCGGCCGCAGCGTGACCACCGACCGCTCCGCCCGGTGCACTTCGACGATGCGGGCGTCGCCGAGGCCGAGCCGGGTGACCGCGTCGGGCAGGCGGGTGTCGTGGGTGAAGACCACCACCTGCCGCTGCTCGGCCAGCTCGGCGAGCACCCGCGCGAGACCGTCCACCTTCGACGGGTCCATGCTCTGCACCGGGTCGTCCACCACGATGAACCGGAACGGGCTCTCCGGGGCGCAGCTGCGCGGCAGGAAGGTGGCCAGCCCGAGCGCCTGCATCTCACCCTGGCTCATCACCCCCAGCGCGGTGCCGTTGTCGGCGCCGTCCACGCTGACCGGGAAGACCACCCGCCGCCGGGTGTTCGCGCCTTCGAGCGTCATCGCCCCCAACTCGACGTTGCTCTCCTGCCGCAACTGCGCCCAGATCCGCTGGGAGTGCCCGGCGAACGGCGCGACCCGCTCGTTGCGAATCTGCGTACCGGCGTCCTTCAGCCAGCCGCGCGCGGCCTTCAACCGGGCCAGGGTGGCCTCCCGCGCCGGCAGCCCGCCGGCCGCGGCCACCCACTCGCGCACCTCGGCCGCCGCCGCCCGCCAGCCGGTGTCGCGCTGCCGCAGAAACCCCTCCGCGTACGCGCGGGCCGCGTCCGCCGCCGCCGCCACCGCCGGGTACCGCGCGGCCAGGTGGTCGGCCAGGTCGGCCGGCTTCCCGGGTACGCCCCGCAGCGCGGCCACGGCATCGCGCAGCGCCCCGACCGGCGGCTCCGACCCGGAACCCTCGGGCACGGCGAGATCATCGATCAGGTGCTGCGCCTGCCGCAGCAGGGTCGTGAGCCGGGTCGTCGCCGTCTGAGCGGCGACACTGCGCTGCCGGAGGTCGGTCAGCGACTGCGCGGCGGCGGTACGCCATCCGCCGTCGAGGGTGCCGGTGGCGCAGACCGGGCACGACCCGTCGCCCTCGTCCTCGTGATGTTCGAGGGCGAGGCGGAGCAGCTCGGCGCTGCGCAGCGCGGCCCGGGACCGGCCGCCGTCGTACCGCAGGGCCTCGACCGCCGCCTCCCGCAGCTGACTGGCCAGCCGGGTCACCTCGTCGACCGGCGGCGGAGCGAGAGCGGCGAGTTCCCGGCAGAGCAGCACCGCCCCGTCGGTGGTCGGCTCGTCGGGCTCGTCGAGGATCGTCGTCACCGCCGCGAGGTCGACCGCGCCGCGGCCGCGTAGCAGCGCGACGGTCCGCCGGGCCCGGTCGTCGGTGATCCCGGCGAGCGCGTCGGCAAGGGCGGTGCGCTGTGCGCGTACCTCCTTGATGGTGGTGTCGTGCGGCCGGGCGGCGCGCAGCAGACGCTGGTCGGCGTCGGTGAGCGCGTCCAGGCCGAGGATCGCGAAGAGCGCGTCAAAGAGCTGGCTCTGCGTGCCGGCGGCGAGCTTGCCCAGCTCGGCGGCGGTGAGGAACGGCCGGTACAGCTCCAGCGGGCGGGCCAGACCCAGGTCGGACAGGCCACTGTGCCGGCCACGGGCGCTGGTGACGGTCACCTCGGCGTCGGCCAGCTCGGCCCCGACCGGCCAGGCGCGGTGCACCCGGGTCGGCGTAGACACCCCGTCGACCCGCAGCTCCACGCCGACCCAGCACGGATCCAGGTTGTGCAGGTTGCGCCAGCCCGTACGCCAGACGCTCGTCTTGTCGGCCCACCGGGCGCTGTCACCGGTGAGGGCGAGTTCGACGGCTTCGGCGAAGCTGGACTTGCCGGAGCCGTTGCGGCCGACGACCAGGGTGAGGCCCGGACCGGGGTCGATCTGGAGGGTCCGTTCCGGGCCGACGCCGCGGAAGCCGGCCACGGTCACCGACTTCAGCCAGATCCGGTCCGCCGGTCCGTCGCCGGTGGGGGAGCGGGGGTCGAGTCGGGTGGGGGTGCCGGCGAGGGCGGCGGTCAGGTCGTCCTCGCTGGTCAGCGCGGCGAGGACCAGCTCGGCGGTCTCGGTCGGTACGTCGTCAGCGCCGGCGAGTCGGTCGAAGATCAGCTCGATCAGCGGCGCGGTCGGCTGGGGAGGATGGGTCATGGTCGTCTCCAGGCGTGTGGTGTCCGCGGGCCGACGGGTCGTCGGCCCGCCCGAGGCGAGCGGTGGAAGTGGGGAGGCCGCTGTCGGCTGGGGCGAGCAGCGGAGTCGGGAGGTGGTGGTGGTAGTCGGACGTTGTAGAGCTGATGTCGCAAACGAATCAGTGGTTCAACGTCGGCCGCTCCGGGCACCCGGGGAGCGGTCAAAGCGTGGCGTTCGCGTGCCAGTCGCGCAGGAATGCGTCGACCAGGGCGTGCGCCCGAGGACGCAGGTCGAAGGACTCCTCCCGCCGGCGGCGGGCCATGTGCGACAGGCTGTCAGCGGCCTCGTTGAGGGCGTGGCCGTTGTGCCCCTTGACGTGCGCGAACGTCAGGTC
The DNA here is from genome assembly GCF_053599855.1 of Micromonospora sp. NPDC005161. Lineage (NCBI taxonomy): Bacteria > Bacillati > Actinomycetota > Actinomycetes > Micromonosporales > Micromonosporaceae > Micromonospora > Micromonospora sp. NPDC005161. The sequence goes on along the minus strand of NZ_JBSFYQ010000035.1, from coordinate 52,987 downwards.
GGGGCGGCGGGCCACCTGCTCGGCGAGCCGGACCAGGGTGGGCTGGTCCGACCAGCGACGCTCCCGCAGGCTGTAGCCGGCCGGCATCGCATCGGTATCGCCGGCCTGCCAGCGGTGCAGGTATCGCAGGGCGGCGAGGCAGTCCAGCAGCACCGTCATGCCCACCGGCGCCTCGTCGTACCCGGTCAGCAGGTAGTCGACCGCGCGCAGCTCGTTGATCAGCACCCGGGAGGCGCCGGTCGGGTCGAGCCGGCCGGTGCCCCGACCGAGCAGCCCGTAGTGGCCATCGCTGACGACGTACCCGATGCCGCCGACGCGGCCCTTCCAGCTGGCGTCGGTCGCGGCCACCAGCGGCGCGGACGTCGTCGCCCAGCGGACCACCCGGCCGCGACCGCGCTGCGGTTCGTCGCCGGACCGGCGGTGGATGCCGTGGTCGACGGCCAGCCGCTCGGCAGTGTCGAGCAGCTCGCCGGCGGAGGTCAGCTCGTCGTAGTGGGCGGCGGTGAGGGCCAGGCGGACGGCGTCGCCGATGCGCTGGCAGTCGTCGCAGCGAGTGGGGCGGGTGAAGGCGCGCAGGGTGAGAGCGCGGTCGTGCAGGGGAGGGGGGAGCAGGGCCAGGGTGCGGAGAAACTCATCGGGACGCACGACGCCTCCTGACGTCTCGTGATGGGGACACGCTGATTGAGTTTTCACAGCTCCGACACGTCGGTCACGACAGCGGTCAGCTTGTCGCCGGAGCGCTTGGTACTGGCCATCTCCTCCTGCTGAACGGAGGCAGAGTCTCCGGTCACCTCGAACGTGTTGATGATCGGATCCTCGGCGCCCTTCACCTGATAGGTCACCTCGTACGTCTTGGACGGATCGAGCCCGGTACCGGTGTAGGTGACGTTGATCCGGTAGGTGATGTTGCAACCGGCGCTGCCGAAGCACTGTTTGCTCAGGACCTTGACCTTGAGCTTGAAGTCGTTCTTGGTCGGGGTTTCGTAGGTGGGGAGCGGCGGTTCGGTCCTGGCGGGCGCAGCGGCGGCAGTGGTCGGGGCCGAGGTGGTTGCCGACGACGTCGGAGCAGCCGAAGCAGCGGCCTTGCCCTGGCGGGACTTGTCCCCGCTGTTGGTCGTGGCCAGCAGCGCGCCGCAGCCGCCGAAGCAGAGGAGCAGCACCAGGACGACCCCGCCGACGATCCACCCGATCAGGGGCTTCCTCTTACGAGCGACGGGTAGGAGGCTGCCGGTGTCGGGCGTGCCCGGCTCGGACTGGGGCTCGGGGTCCGACTCCGGCCGGAACTCGGGCTGGGCCATGGTTTCTCTCCTTGGGTCAGGGGTAGTCGGCCCGGCAACCAGTGGTTCAGCCGGGGCGGCTTGGGTTGGGACGGCTCTGAATTGGCGGGGACGGGAGTGGACCTGCTGTCGCAGACGGGTCAGGCCGACGGGATGCCGACGACCTCGACCTCGACGCCCTCGTTGCGAAGGGACTTCATCGCCCGGTAGAGCGCGACCTGGGCGAAGGTGAAGAGCGACTTCACGGTGAGCGGCTTGCCGGAGCCGAGGGCGATCGCGTAGATGACCTTGCGCGGCCGGAAGCCGGGGTCGATGACGCGCCCCGACGGCTGCCGACGGACCATCTCGACCAGCGCGGCGCGGGCGTCGGCCTCGTACCGCAGCGCGTCGACCGACACCTCGCCCTGCGCGAAGAGGTGGCTCAACGCCGAGCTGCCCTTGGCCCGCTTGACGTGGATCAGTTCGTCGTCGGGCCCGAGCAGGTCGCAGGCCTCGATGCCGCGGTGGTGCTGGCTCGTCCGCAGCAGCCGCCGGTCCAGCAGGGTCAGACCGCAGACACTCGCGGCGTGGACGTTGTACTTCTCCTCGTCCGCCAGGTCGGCGGTCCAGGCCGGGAGTGTGATGCTGGCCGGCCCGGCCAGGATCTGCTCGATCTCGTGGCGGAGGAACTCCCTGTGCCGGTCGCCGATCTCGTACCAGCCGCCCTCGTGCAGCAGGAGCTGACTCTCACCGTGGGCGAGCTGCGCGGTGATCCACCGCGAGGCGGCCGTCGAGCCAATCGTCTCGTCGCCGGTCGCGTCGGCGTAGAGGGTCACGCGCCCGTTGCAAAGCGACGCCCACCGCTCGCCGTCGGGGACGCCACCGGTCTGGGTGAGGACGTCCGCCAGCGTGAGTTCCGGCAGGAGCGCCGGACTGAGGCCGGACTTCGGCACCCGCAGCTTGTACGACTGGATCCGCTCGATCTCGCTGAAGACCCGGCCAGGTACGGCCAGCCCCACCTCCGCCGGATCCGGTGACGCGAGCAGGCGGTCCAACTGCTGCTCCACCTGAGAGAGCCGTGGGTCCCGGGCCGGCACCGGACGGATCTGGGTGATGAACTCCAGGTCCGCGAAGGGCGACTCCTGCTTGCAGACCCGGTTGATCTCCCGCAGGTCAGCGAGCAGGCTCGCGGGCTCGACGCCGAGGTGGATACGCAGGGCATCGCTGCCCTCGACCGGGGTGGCCTTGCCCGTGGACCGAAAGACAGTCAGGTTCGGATTGAACGTGCGCCCGCAGACCTGGCCGACGATCTCGCCCCACTTGTCGATGCCGTACATCCGGATGTGCTGGCCGCCCGGCACCATGTTGCGGTCGACCCGGCCGGTGGTGCCGAACACCCGCCGGCGTACCTGCTTGATCTCGTCGGGGGCGAGCGAGCGCACCGCGAAGCCGATCCCGAAGCCGGAGTTGGCAAGGTCCAGGTCGACCATGTGACGGCCGACGGTGCCGTAGGCGAGCGCGTAGACATGGTCGTCGACCGCGACGAGCAGCGCGGCACCGCCGCTGCTGAACCCCAGGTCGATCGTCTCCCCGGTCAACGAGGCCAACACGTCACACCAGTCGGCCCGCTCGCGCGGCACCGTCCCATGCACCAGCAGGGCCGGCGCGCCCGCCACCAGGCGTTCCTCGACCATGAAGTCGTGCTTGCGCACATACCGGTGGTCCACTGCGTCGTGCAGACCGTCGGTGGTCGGCGCCACCCGTTCGAGCTGGTAGACCGACGTCAGGTAGGTGCCCTCCGGCCGTTCAGGCAGGTCGAGGTCGAACAGGGTGGGAGCGTCGAAGGGCGGACGGGTGACGTCCTTGCGGACGACACTGCGGTTGGTCGGTCTGGTCGTGATCGGCTGACTCGCACGGCGCACGTCGATCTCCTCGCGTTGAGAATCGGGATGGCGGTGGTGCGGGGGAGGGGTGCGCCGGGGGCGGGCTTCGCGGATCCCGCCCCCGGCGCCGGATGGTCAGCTCAGGGCGACGGTGACGCCGCCGGAGAACGGCGAGTCGTGCAGCTCGAGCTTGGCGAGCGCGACCTTCTTCGGGATGTCGAAGACCACGACGCCGGTGACCTGGTTGCCGGGGTTGACGTCGTTGAGGAACGTCTCGGCGTTCTTGTTGGCGTAGATGGCGGCGCCGGTGTCGGAGGAGTACTCGGTGCCGTCCGCGGCATACGCCTTCTGGCTGCTGCCGTCGAACATCTGCGCTTCCTTGCCGATGTTTTTCACGTTGACGGTGACCAGGCAGAACTGGCCCTGCGCCTTCTGGCCGAGCAGGTCGCTGCCGACCTTGGCGACGCCGCACTTGGCGGACTTCACCGTGAACTCGAACTTGCCGTCCCGGGCAGGCTGGCCGACCTTCGCGGTCTTGGCGGGCTTGTCGTCGCCCTTGGCGCCTTCACCGCCGCCGGAGCTGCCGGCGTTGTCGGTGGTGCCGGAGCCGCAGCCCAACGCGACGAGGCCGGTGGCGATCAGGGCGAGGGTGGTGGTCTTGCGCATGCTGTTCTCCTTGACGGGTCTGATGGCGTCGGCCGGGGCTGGCGGTGGTGGCCACCCCGGTGCCGCATCTCATAAGAGCGGCAGGCCAGCAGACAGGCGACAACGCGTCGTGAGAAACCCGGCTATCAACGCATCAAAGTCAAGGTCAGATAACCCCCCTTATCACCGAGCGCAGCTTGCTCTAGTTCGTCCTCCGTCGGTAGTGTCGCGGCGCGGACAACCGGACGGGTGGGAGGAGGTGGGGACAAATGTCGTCGACGGTTTCGCTGGGGCAGATCGCCAGGTTTGCCCAGGTGCGTCGTCCCAGCGTCAGCAATTGGAGGCGGCGGCATCTTGACTTTCCTGATCCGGTAGGCGGTTCGCCTGGCCAGCCACTCTTTGATTCGGATGAAGTTGCCCGGTGGCTGGACCATCGGCCGGTGCCGGCTCCGCGTGAGGGTGGCTCAGCGGCTGTCACCTACGGAGACAGATTCCGGGCAAGCATGGACCGTGGTGGCAGTCTCGATGAGACCCAGCTCGATCCCGACACGTTTGCCGACGTCGCGCTCGAGTTGATCGCGTTGCGAGTGGCCCATCAACGCCCACTGTCCGCCGACCTCGCCGCTCTCGCGGAGCTGTGCGTCAGAGCCGAGGCTGAGCACCCCGATCTCGTCGGGCTGCTCAGCCATGTCGGCGCTCGCGGCCAAACAGCGTTGTCGATGCTTGATGATGTCGAGCGTCTGGTCTCAGAGCTTGGTGCGGCGGCCGCGGCCGAGGAGGTGCTCTCCGCAGCTGGTCGTCGTGGCTGGTCCGGTGGCCCGGTTGAGACGCCCCCCGAGATCTGCGACCTGATCCTGCGCTTGGCGAACGAGATGCTGGGAGATCTCACCGAGCTTGCAGTAGCTGATCTCGCGGCCGGCCCAGGGAAGTTGCTCACCGCCATGATGGCCGCCGGCCGCCCACGCGAGATCCGGTGCGCCGAGGCAGACCCGGTGGCGGCAAGGTGGCTGCGTCTGAGGTCCTTCTGCCACGGCCACCAGATGGTCATGGTCCTCGCCGACGGACAGGACACGGTCAGTCTCTCGGGTTCGGACCTTGTGTTTGTTGACCCGCCGTTCCAGCCCGGCGAGCAGGAACACCATGAGGAACACCCGCTGTCCTGGGCCTCTCGAGTGGTGGAGTGCCTCAGCGACGAGGGCGTTGGGTTCGCCGTTGTGCCGGAATGGACGCTGACGCGCACGGGGATGTCGCGCCGGCTTCCGGTGACGTGGGTACGCGAGCAACTCGTGCGTCGAGGTTGCGTTCGCGCGATCATTCAACTGCCTCGCCACATTCACCGCTTCATCGGCGGCACGGACCTTGTGCTGTTGGTGTTGGCACCCGACGAGGGCGATACGACCCGAGACGTCGTTGTCTGCGATGCCGACCAGGTCCGGTCCCGGTACGGCGGGTCATGGGTCGAGCAGACTACGCGGCTCGTGTGCGGGTCGCGGGAGTCGCGCGAAGCTGAGCCATGCACGGCGATTCCCGTGTCCGAGCTAATGGGCAGGCGGTCGCTCCTGCCGTCGCATCTGCTGGCACCGAAGGCGGCACCTGAGGACCTCGTGGTGGAGGCGGTGCGGGCACGTGAGTCCGCGATGGCAACCTTCAGAACGAGCGTGGATGACGCGACCACCACGCTGGAACGGATCGGGGTCACCACTCGCGCGCAGGGCATCGCGTACCGCACGGTCGGCGAACTGCTACGCGGTCGGCAGCTCATCCGGCTGCCGGGCCATCGCATTCCCGATGCCGATCTGGGTCGCAGCGGACAACGGATTCTGGGTCGCGAAGAGCTACTCGGAGAGGTGCCCGTCGGCGAGCGTCGCATCGATGTTCTGACACTCGGGCAGTACGGCGCAGCCGCGATCACCGAACCGGGCGACGTGGTCGTCATGGCCGGCGACCAGCTTCGCGTCATGGTCGACGCTATCGGCGGCAGTGTCCTGCTCACCCCCGTACAGGGCTTGCGTATCCCCGGCTACGTCAAACACTCGTCCCTGTACCGCGACGAGCCCCAGCAGGCATGGATCGGGCCGTACGCGCTGGCGGCCCTGCTCGGCGCGGCACGCAACGCGGCACGCACCGGTCCGCGCGTGCGCAGCGTGGCCCTGAACCAGCTGGAGATCCCCGTGCTGACCGCCAGCGACTACGACCACCTCGATCAAGCGTCCATGATGCTCAACGATCTGGCGGAACGGGCCCGCAACCAGGCTGCGGCGTTGGATCTGGTCCGTCAGCGGATCGCCGCCGGCGTCGCCGACGGGGCGATGATCCTCCGCTTCAAGCCCCACGCGTCGAACACGAATATCTGAGGAGACGAGATAGTGCCCCCACGCGCGCGCAAGCCGGTAGAGCCGCAGTCGGCCGACCTGAAAGACACCCTGTGGAAGTCGGCCGACAAGCTGCGCGGCAGCATGGACGCCGCCGAGTACAAGCATTTCGTGCTCGGCCTCATCTTCCTCAAGTACACCTCGGACGCGTTCGACGAACGGCGGGCGCAGATCGAGACGGAGCTGGAGGCAGAGGGCATCCCCGAGGATAACCGGCAGGCACTGCTGGAAGACCAGGACGAATACGCCGGCCGCGGCGTCTTCTGGGTCCCGCAGGCCGCCCGCTGGGAGTCCCTCGCCCACCGTGCCAAGACCGCCGCTGGGCAGACCAGCATCGGCCAACTCCTCGACGGTGCGATGAAGGCCGTGGGTGACGCCAACCCCGACCTCAGAGGTGCCCTGCCGCAGGGTCTCTACAACGGCCGAGGTGTTGACGAGCGGCGCCTAGGCGAACTCGTCGACCTGATCCACAAGCTCCGCTTCCGCGACCAGTTCGACGCCGACGGCCAACGCCGCAGCGCGCGCGATGTCCTCGGCGAGGTCTACGAATACTGCCTGGAGAAGTTCGCGCTGGCCGAGGGCCGACGCGGTGGCGAATACTTCACCCCGAAGAGCATCGTCAAGCTCATTGTCGAGATCCTCGAACCGCAACCAGGCGAACGGGTCTACGACCCGGCGTGCGGCTCCGGCGGCATGTTCGTCCAGGCCGAGAAGTTCATCGAAACCCACGGCGGCAAGGCGTTCGAGATCTCGGTGTTCGGCCAGGAGCTCAATCAGAACACCTGGCGGCTGGCGAAGATGAACCTCGCCATCCACGGCATCGAGGCCAACCTCAGCACCAAGTGGGCCGACAGCTTCCACGAAGACCAGCACCCCGATTTGCGCGCCGACGTCGTCATGGCCAACCCACCGTTCAACATCTCCGACTGGGGCGGCGACCGGCTCGTCATGGACCCCCGCTGGGAGTACGGCATCCCGCCGGTCGGCAACGCCAACTACGCCTGGCTGCAGCACATGGCCCACAAGCTCTCGCCGAAGGGCCGTGCCGGCATCGTCCTCGCCAATGGCTCTATGTCTAGCAAGCAGTCCGGCGAGGGCGACATTCGCCGGGCGATGGTGGAGGGTGACCTCGTCGCCTGCATGGTCGCGCTCCCCGGTCAACTCTTCCGCTCCACCCAGATCCCAGCTTGTCTGTGGTTCCTATCCCGAGACAAGAGCCCACAGGGATCGAAGCGGCTCGCCAACCGTACCAACCAGCTGCTCTTCATCGACGCCCGTAACATGGGCACGATGGTGAATCGCACCGAGCGCGAACTCACCGACGACGACATCCGCCGTATCGCCAGCACCTACCACGCCTGGCGCGGCACCGACAAGACGATCGAATACACAGACCTGCCCGGCGTCTGCAAGTCAGCCACGCTGGACGAAATACGTGAACACGACTTCATCCTCACGCCGGGCCGCTACGTCGGCGCGGCCGAGGTCGATACCTCCAACGACGAACCGATCGCCGAACAGATCGAGCGGCTGCAGAAGGAGCTGTACGCGCACTTTGACGAATCGGCTCGTCTCGAGGCTGTCGTCCGTGAGCAGCTGGGGAGGATCCATGTCTGAGTGGCGGAATGTAAGGCTTTACGAGGTCTGTACTCAGATAACAGTGGGGCACGTCGGCTCCATGGCGTCTGAGTATGTGAGTCAAGGAGTTCTATTCCTGCGCTCGCAGAACGTCCGACCAGGACGACTTGACCTCGCTAATTGCACATGGATTCCCGCAGAATTTCATGAACGTCTTCGAAAATCGCAACTGAATCCTGGGGATATCGTGATTGTGCGCACAGGGATTCCTGGCGCGGCTGCACTTATCCCTAGCGGACTGGGGCCAGTAAACTGCTCAGATCTGATCATTGTCCGCCCGGGCGCTGAGATTGACGCAAGATTTCTCTGCTATTCGATCAACGCAACTGCCGCATCGTTTGTCATGGCTCACACTGTGGGGGCCGTTCAGCAGCACTTCAATATCGGATCCGCACGTGAACTCGTCATAACCCTTCCCTCTAAGCAAGAACAACATGCAATAGCCGACGCTCTTTCTGCTTTGGATGACAAGATCGCGGTCAACGAGCGGATCGCCGATACGAGCTGCGCCCTGGCGCTTTCTCTCTTTTCGGAAGAGCGGTGGTCGTCTCGAACCAGCCTCTCGTCGCTGTGTAGGTTGCGCAGAATCCAAGTAATGCCGTCCACCCTCAACGTCCCAGCGGTGGCGCATCACAGTCTTCCGGCGTTCGACAACGGCCAAGTACCGGACGTCTGTTCTCCGGGAAAGATCTTGAGTACTAAATTCGTGGTGGATGAACCAAGTGTCTTGCTGTCGAAGCTCAACCCCGATATTCCGAGAGTTTGGCGAGTTGAGCCGAAGGTCGGTGTGCCAGCACTCGCGTCAACCGAGTTCCTTGTGCTTACGCCAAATCCAACCATCACTACTGCAGAACTCTGGGCCGTCGCTCGCCAGCGTGAATTCCTTTCCCGCCTCGCTGCGCGCGTAACGGGAACTTCGAAGAGCCACCAACGTGTGCGGCCGGAGGAGGTCCTCGGGTCTGATGTTGTTGATCTCCGGGCGACTAATGATGTGACGAGGGGCCAGGTTGCTTCGCTGGTAGAGCGGGCCGAGCAGGCTCGTGAAGAGGGCGTCGTACTCGCCCAACTCCGGGACGCGCTGCTGCCGAAGTTGATCTCTGGAGAGCTCAGGATCAAGGACGCCGAGCGGTTGGTCTCTGACGCGGTCTGACAGTGTCTTGGCACGTTTCCGCAACTACTCCAGGATTTTCGCCCAATATGGAGAAGCTATGAGCCTGTCGGACGATCCGGCCTCCCCGCACGACGAGTCCGAGGCCGAGTGGGAGCATCATGTCAAGGATCAGCTTGGCGAGTGGTGGCAGCCCATGACCGGCGCGGAACTGGCGCCATCGCGCAAGGGTCATGGCGCGCGGAAGTCCTGGGGTGACCTGATCCTCTACGGCCGTCTTCGCCAGGCGGTTGCGCGGATCAACCCGCGGTTGCCGCCGGACGCCGTGGACGAGGTGGTGGCCGAGTTCGAAAAGCGGACGTCGGCCGACGCGTTCACGGAGCGGCACCGGATCCACACATTGCTCACGCGTGGCGTCAAGGTCGGCTACGTTGATCCGACGTCGGGGGAGAACCGCACCGACACGGCCTGGGTGATTGACTTCCTCGACTCGTACGACAATGACCTGATCGCGGCCAACCAGGTAACAATCAAGGATGCCCGCCGGAAGCGCCGGCTCGATGTTGTGGCCTATGTGAACGGTCTGCCGCTGGCGGTGTTCGAGCTCAAGAAGGCTGGCGCGACCGACGGAACTCGCGAGGCGTACGACCAGCTCATGACCTATCGGCGTGAGTTCGGTGCGACCGCCCTCGCGGTGTCGGTCTTCGCGGTCGCGAGCGATGGCATCACCGCTCGGATCGGGACGCTCTTCACCGCATGGGAGCACATGGCACCGTGGGATATCGACGAGTGCGGTGAGCCGGTCGATGTCAGCGACGGTCGGGCGCTGGAAATTCTGATCGGTGGGGCGTTCGACCCCAAGGTCTTCATAGATCTGCTGGTTAACTTCACCGCCTTTTCGCGAGAGCGGGGTGGCGCGATCGATACGGTACGACTCGCGAAGGCTCACCAGATGTTCGCGGTCAACATCGCGGTCGACAAGACGATCACGGCGGTGGGCGGCAACGGCAGGATTGGCGTCGTGTGGCACACGCAGGGCTCAGGTAAGAGCATGGAGATGGCGTACTACACCGCGAAGGTGATGAAAGAGCCGGCGCTGCGTAACCCGACCATCGTCGTGCTCACCGACCGGATCGACCTGGACAGCCAGCTCTTCCTCACCTTTGCAGCCAGTGACCTGCTGCCGGAGACACCCGTGCAGGCGGACACGAAGGAGCAGCTGATGCGTCTGCTGGATCGGCCGTCCGGCGGGATCATCTTCACCACACTGCAGAAGTTCAACCGCTCCAAGGCGGACAAGGAAGCCAACATCGACTTCCCGCTGCTCTCGAAGCGGCGCAACGTGCTCGTGGTCGTGGACGAGGCGCACCGCAGCCACTACGACTTCCTCGACGGCTACGCCAAGAACCTGCACGATGCGTTGCCTAACGCGGCGTTCATCGCCTTCACCGGCACGCCGATCTCCAGAGCCGAGGCGAACACCCGGGCGGTCTTCGGCGACTACATCGACGTGTACGACCTGACCCGCGCTGTCCGCGACGGCGCCACCGTGCGGGTCTACTACGAGAACCGGCACATCCCCGTGCACCTCCCCGAGGGCGTGAACCCGGTGGAGTTGGACGAGGAGGCCGAGGATCTGACCGTCGATCTCGACGAGGAGGAGATCAAGCGCGTCCGGCGGGCGTTCGCGCAGTATGAGGACGTCGTGGGCCACGTAGACCGGATACGGGAGCTCGCCGTGGACATCGTCGAGCACTGGGAACGGCGCCGGACCGGGATGGTCAAGCTGACCGGCAAGCCCGGCAAGGCCATGATCGTCTGTTACTCACGGAAAGTCGCAGCTGACCTCTACAAGGAGATCACCGCGATCCGCTCGGAGTGGCACCACGAGGACGACGACGAAGGCTTGATCAAGGCCGTTTACACCGGCAGCGCCAAGGATCAGGAGCCGATCGCCACCCACGTCCGATCGGCCGGCGCGCTTAAGAAGGTTCAGCACAGAGCCACGGATGCCGACGATCCGCTGGAACTGGTGATCGTTCAGTCGCTGTGGCTCACCGGGTTCGACTCGCCGCCGCTGCACACGATGTACCTCGACAAGCCGATGCGCGGGGCGGCGTTGATGCAGGCCCTCGCCCGCGTCAACCGTCGATGGGGCGAGAAGCCCAGCGGTCTGGTGGTGGACTTCCTTGGCATTGCCGACGACCTCACCAAGGCGCTCGCCGAGTACACCCGGACCGACGTCGATGAGAAGCCGATCGGGAAGGACATCAGCGCGGCCGTTGACATGGTGGTTGAGCTGCACGGCGTGATCGGCAGCCAGCTTCACGGCATCAACTGGAAGGCCAAGCGCGACTCGGGCAGACCGCGTGCCTTCTACCAGGCTGCGCTCGACGTTGTGGATTACCTCCGCAGCCCTGAACCAGATCTGGAGGAGGGCAAGCCCACCCTTGCCGATCGCTACGCCGACACCGCCCGCAAGATCGCTCGCGCCTACAGCAATTGCCCGCGTGAGGACAAGCTTCGGCCACTGCGGACGGACCTGGAGTTCTTCGAAGCTGTACGCCTGTATCTGGCCAAGTTGAGGGCTGAGGAGCGGGCGGAGCGGGGGCTCGCGACGGCGGCGGACGTGGAGCTGGCGATCCGGCAGCTTACGGCGAGCGCGATCGCGGTGGATGAGGTGGTCGACATCTATGAGGCGGCGGGCATCCAGCGCCCCGACCTGTCGCACCTGGACGAAGACTTCATGCGTCGAATGCGCGAGAGCCAGCGCCCCAACTTGGCCATCGAGGCGCTGCGTCGAGCGATTGAGCGCGAGGTCCGGTCGGCCCACCCCCACAATGTTGTCGCCCAGGAAGGGTTCACCGCGAAACTGCTCAAGACGATGCAGCGCTACACCTCGGGCGGGCTAACAGCCGCGGAGATCATCGCGGAGCTGGTCGCGCTGGCCAAGGAGGTCTCGGCCGACCGCGGCAAGGCTGCCGAGATGGGCCTGACGGAGGACGAGTACGCCTTCTACACGGCGGTCGCGCAGAACGAGTCGGCGAAGGAGATGCTTGGCGACGGGGTGCTGGGGCAGATCGCCAGGGACCTCGTCAAGGAGCTTCAGGACCTGCCGGTCGACTGGTGGATCCGGGAGCAGGCCCAGGCTCTGGTCCGCAGCAAGGTCAAGCGACTGCTGGCCCGGTACGGCTACCCGCCCGACGCCCGTATGGAGGCTGTCGATCTGGTGCTCAAGCAGACCCGCACCTACGTGGAAGACCAAGCGTAGCGCCGCGACGTCTGAAACCATCCGGCGGCGCATGTCTGAGGGCCTCAGCTTATTGTCCACAAACGGTGCTTGAACGGATCTTCAATTGGACCACGCGTTGTGGTCTTCTCGTCTTGTGCCAGTGGCGGAGAGGTTCGGTTCCTGCCAGGCGGGCTGGCGCGGTCCCGCCTCGCCGGCACGATGACTTGGCGGATGGTCAGCTGAAGTGAGGCGTTGGTGAGCAGGTTGAGCGGGTGATTGAACTTCATGACGCGGTCAAGCAGTGCGCCGACCTGTTGGAGCGTGGGCCTGCCCCGTTTTGACGGACATCCGAGATCAGGGGACCGGGGGTCTCCGGGAGGATGTCCAGCATCATGGAGAGCATGGGAAAGAAGCGGCCACGGCCTCGGCGTTCGTTCACGCCGGAGTTCAAGGCCGAGATTGTCGAGTTGTGCCAGCGTGGTGACCGCACGCTCCGGCAGGTCAGCCAGGACTTCGACCTGACCGAGACGGCAGTGCGTGAGTGGGTCAAGCAGGCCGAACTCGACACCGGCGTCCGCGCCGACGGGCTGATGACCGACGAGCGGGCCGAACTCGCACAGCTGCGCAAAGAGAACCGCAGGCTGCGCGAAGACGTCGATGTGCTCAAACGGGCGACGGCTTTCTTCGCGAAGGAGACCCGGTGAACGTCTTCCCGTTCATCGCCGCGGAGCAGGCCGGCAAGCACAACGTCAAACGTGCCTGCGAACTGCTCGAGGTCTCCCGATCCGCCTACTACCAGCAGAAAACCGGCGCCCGGTCGCAGCGCGAGCGGGTCGATGCCCGGCTCACCGACAAGATCACCGTTCTGCACGAACGGTCCAAGGGCACCTACGGGGCGCCGCGGATCCACGCTGACCTCACCGAGCAGGGGCTACGACACGGACGCAAACGCGTCGCCCGGCTGATGCGCACCGCCGGACTCGCCGGCAAGAGCCCACGCCGCTGGCGCACGACCACAATCCCGGATCCGGCCGCCGGGCACCGGGCCCCCAACATGCCCACACCATCACGACAACGACACACATCGATAGCTAAGGCGAGACGGTGACCGTGAAGAAGTTACTCACGGATTTGGGTCTGAGCCCTTCCCCTTCCCGAGCCTGCACCCGCGGATCAGACGCCTCGTCGACGCGTACTCCACGCGCCGGGTTTTCCTGGGCAGCGATCTGACGCGGCTCACGTTGACGTATGACGAGGTCATTCGACTCTTCACCAAAAAGCTGGACCTCGTCGGGGATGACCTCGAGTGGACCATGGACTGCGGCTTCAGAGAGTGGCTTGGCTGGAGCTGAGCGGCCCCCGCGCTGTTACGACTGCGACGGAGTGCTCACTCAACGCGACTTCCCGCGGACGCGTCCTTGACAGCCCGCGCCATGGCTGGAAACATGCCAACGGCGAACCGAATACTGTTTACAATGGCGCGGCCAGCCGGCCTGGTCGACTCGACGAGGAGGCGGCAATGACAGCCAGCGCAGGTGGACCCTTGCACAGGGTCAAGGTCATCGACCTGTCCCGCGCGCTGGCCGGGCCGTACTGCACGATGCTCCTCGCCGACCTGGGCGCCGGAGTCGTCAAGGTGGAATCGCCCCAAGGCGACCACGTCCGCTACGTCGGGCCTTTTGCGCCCGAGGACGAGCTGCGCGCCTTCGGCGGCTACTTCCAGAGCGTCAACCGCAACAAGCGCAGCATCGTCGTCGACCTCAAGATCGCCGACGGCGTGGCGCTGCTCCGACGCCTCATCGCCGACGCCGACGTCGTCGTGGAGAACTTCCGCCCGGGCGTGATGGACCGGCTGGGCCTGGGCTACGAGTCGCTCGCCAAGGACAACCCGAAGCTCGTCTACGGATCTCTGAGCGGCTTCGGCAGTCCGCGGGCCGGCGAGAGCCCGTATGCCGCCTGGCCGTCGTACGACATCGTCGCCCAGGCAATGGGCGGGCTCATGGGCGTGACCGGGCCGGACGGCACACCGACGAAGACCGGTCCGGGTGTCGGGGACATCTTCCCCGCGGCGCTGCTCGCCGTCGGCATCCTCGGTGCCGTGGTCAACGTGCGCTCCGGCGGCGACGGGCAGTTCGTCGACGTCGCGATGTACGACGCCGTGCTGTCGCTGTGCGAGCGCATCGTCTACCAGCACTCCTACGCTGACATCGTGTCGAAGTCGACGGGCAGTGACCACCCCTTCTTCGCGCCATTCGGCGTGTTCCGCGCCGCGGATGGCAACGTCGCGATCGCGGCGCACCACGACCGGGCGTGGAACCTGTTCGCCCAGATCATGGGGCGGCCGGAGCTGGCCGATGATCCGGAGCTGGGGTCGAGCGCCGCGCGGAGCAGGAACCGCCTGCCGGTGAAGGCGGTCGTCGAGGAGTGGACGTCGCAGCGCCCGGTCGCCGACATCGTCGCCGAGCTCGGTGGCCGGGTGCCGGTCGCCCCGGTGAACTCGGTCGTCGACATCCTGGCGGACCCGCACGTGGCGGCCCGCGACCTGCTCCTCGAGCTCGAGCACCCCGGCCTCCCCGACCCGCGGACCGTCGTCGGCACCGCCATCAAGCTCGGCTCGCCACGCACCGCGTACGAGCGCGCGCCGCTGCTGGGGGAGCACACCGTCGAGGTGCTCCGGGAGTCGGGGATCGACGAGGCGGAGATCGCCGCGCTCCTCGAGTCCAAGGCTGTCTCGCGGGGCTGAGCCGGCCAAGGGGTCCAGGACGTGACCCGACGGGCGCGGGAGAAGGGACGGGAGCAATGGCGGGTCCACTGCGGAACGCGACGGCGATCGTGGGTGTCGGCCTGACGGCATACGGGCGGTTTCCCGAGCGCAGCGTGCTGTCGATGGCGGGGGAGGCGATCCGTGGCGCGGTGGCGGACGCGGGGCTGGCGAAGGAACAGGTCGACGGCCTCTTCGTCAACATCGGGTACCCGCTCGGCGCCGACTACGACATGGTGTGCGAACGGCTCGGCCTGCGCGTGCGGTACGCGATGCAGTCGTGGTCGCACGGCCGGTTCGTCGGCGCCTGCCTGCAGGCAGCGGCGATGGCGGTCGCGGCGGGGCTCGCCGACTATGTCGCGGTGGTGTGCTCGGTGAAGTACTCGCAGCTGGTGCAGCTCGGGGGCAAGGAGCGGCCGGACGCGTTCCGCGTGGGCGGGGGCCCGCACGGTGAGGCGCCGCACTACGGGCTCACCGCTCCCGGCAGCGGCGCGGCGATGTCGGCGAGCACCTACCTCGCGAGGTACGGCGCGACCGAGGAGCAGCTCGGCGACGTGCCGATCGCGATGCGCCGTCACGCGGAGCGCAACCCGCGGGCCATGCTCCGTGAGCCGCTCGGGCTCGACGACTACCTCGCGAGCCGCTACATCATCGAGCCCCTGCGCCGGCCCGACTTCAGCCTCGTCTCGGACGGCGCGTGCTGCCTCATCGTGACGTCTGCCGAGCGTGCGGCCGATGCGCCGTCGCCCGCGGTGCACCTCGCCGGCATGCAGGGAATTCGTTCTGGCCCAGACGAGTTCGTCTGGGCCAGGCCCGGTCTCGGCGCGCAGCAGCAGCCGGAGGAGACGTTCGTCCCGTCCGCCTGGGACCTCGCCGTCTACGACTATGCAGACATCGCCCGCGACGACATCGACGCGTTCTACACCTACGACGCCTTTTCGCCGCTCGTCTGGTACGCGCTCGAGCGGTTCGGGTTCTGCGGCGAGGGCGAGGCGCCAGCGTTCTGCGCGGACGGCGGGATCGCGCCCGGTGGCAGACTGCCGGTCAACACCAACGGCGGCCTGCTCGCGGAGGCCTACCTCATGGGGTGGAACCACCTCGCCGAGATGGTCTTCCAGCTGCGCGGAACCGCCGGGGAGCGGCAGCTCGCAGACTCGAGGCTCCTGCAGTGGGGGTCGTGCTACGGCGACTCCCTCATCCTCGCGAAGGAGCGCTGAGCAATGGCCGACGACATCCGCCTGCCTGCGATGGACGAGGACACCCGGCCCTTCTGGGAGTACGCGCGCGCCGGTGAGCTGCGCATGCAGCGGTGCCTGGACTGCGGGCACGTGCGCTGGCCGCCGGGGCCGCAGTGCCCGATGTGCTGGAGCACCGACTCGGAGTGGGCGCGGCTCAGCGGCCGGGGCCGGGTCCAAGGGTGGGTCACCTACCGGCGGAGGTACCTCGAGGCCTTCGAACCGCCGTACGTCGTGGCCGCGATCCGGCTCGAGGAGGGGCCGACCTATCAGGCGGGGCTCGTCGACCCGGATCGGATCGTGAAGGGTATGCCGGTGGAGTCGTGGTTCGAGCGCGTCGACGAGGAGGTGCAATTGCCGATGTTCCGCCCGGCCGACCGGTAGGGTCTCGGCCACATCGGCGCCTGTGCGGCGCCCTGGGTGCCGGACACGCCGTCGCGCGAGTGCTGAGGCTGCTGATTGCAGACGGTATACTGATGATCAGAGCGCTAGGGCCGGCCGGGAGCCGGGCGACGTCGAAAGAGGTTCGAGGTGGACGTGCAGTCGCTGATCCCGCGCGGCGCAGAGCCAGACGACGACCAGGCGCCCAGGGGCCTGGCGAACATCGGCGACAAATCCTCGCTCGCCAATCTCGCTTACGAGGCGCTCTCGAATTACCTCGTCGAGGGCGGGCTGGCCCCAGGGGACCGGCTCGTCGAGGTCCAGCTGGCCAAGGCCCTCGGGGTCAGCCGCGGTCCGATCCGACAGGCTCTGCAGCAGCTCGCGGCCGAGGGGTGGGTAGAGATCCGTCCGCGGATGGGGGCCTTCGTCGCGCACCGGGACAAGAAGGCCGCCACCGATTTCTTCGCCGTCCGGCACACGCTGGAGGTCCTCGCTGCCGGCGAGGCCGCGCAGCACCGCACGCCCCAGGACCTCGACCAGTTCCAGGTCTGCATCGCCTCGATGAAGCTACGCACGGCAACGCACGACGAGGTCAGCCACTCGGTGGACGGGGCGCGGGAATACCACCGCGACGGCTCGGTGCGCTTCCACGAGATCCTCGCGCAGTCGACGCACAACGACACGCTTCGCGACACCCTCCACGTGCTGGTCAAGAAGACCCGGTGGTACTTCAGCCCCGGCGTCCTCGTACACAGCGAGCGGGCGTGGGACGAGCACGAGCAGATCTACAAGCTCATCGAGCGCCAGGACGTCGGTGCGGTGCGCGAGCTCATGGACCGGCACATGGAGCACACCCTCGCTTCGTACCTCGAGGAGATGGACTGAGGTCCACCGCCGGCATGGTGCGCTGAGCCACGCCTGCGGTCTGCCCCCGGCGGGCAGGCCTGACCGGTCGCGCGCTGCTCGCCCCGTGGGACGCATGTTTACAGGGCGACGTTCTCGTGGCTATTGTTATCTGTAAACAGTCTGCTCCCGAAGGCGGGTCTATCGGGTGACGATAGCCCGAGGAGGGAGCACGATGGCGCGAGGGGACCGGCTCGCGGAGCAGGCCGAGCGCACGCACCGAGTGCAGTCGCTCGTTGCGCACACGTGGGACGTCATCGTGATCGGCGGCGGCAACGCGGCACTGGTCAGCGCACTGTCGGCTCGTGACGAGGGCGCAAGCGTCCTGGTCCTAAAGCGCACGGACCGCTTCTTCCGCGGTGGGAACAGTCGTCACACCCGCAACATCCGGTGCATCCACGGGAACCGACTCGGATTGGAACACCGGCGCCTACAGTCGCGAGGAGGTGTGGCGTGACCTCTGCAGCGTCGGGCAGGGCCCGACCAACGAACAGCTCGCGCGGCTCACCGTGGACGCCTCCGAGACCGTGCCGTCATGGATGACCGAGCACGGCGCGCAGTTCCAGCTGCCTCTCGCTGGGACCTTGCATCTCGGCCGCACCAACACCTTCTTCCTCGGCGGCGGCAAGGCACTCATCAACTCCTGCTACCGGCGCGTGGAGCAGCTGGGGATTCCCGTGCTCTACGAGGCCACCGTCACCGACCTCGAGCTTGAGGGGCCGAGATGTACGGGAGTCGTCGTGCAGATCGCCGAGGGGAGCTTTCGGCTGAAGGCGACGAGTGTCGTCGCCGCGAGCGGAGGGTTCGAGGCCAACATCGACTGGGTGTGGCGCTACTGGGGAGACGCGGCGCTGAACTACCACATCCGCGGGCCGCGAACCAACGACGGCTCGGTCCTCTCCAGGCTCCTCGATGCGGGCGTCGAGACCGCCGGTGAGGAGCGCGGGTTCCACTCTGTCGCCGTCGACGCGCGGAGCCCGAAGTTCGACGGCGGGATCGCCACCCGGATCGACTCGATCCCGTTCGGCGTGGTGCTCAACGCCTGCGGCGAGCGCTTCTACGACGAGGGCGAGGACATCTGGCCGAAGCGCTACGCGATCTGGGGCCGGAACGTCGCGCTCCAGCCCGAACAGATCGCCTATGCCTTCTGGGACTCCAAGGTGCAGGGGCAGTTCGTGCCGCCGATGTACGGGACCTACTCCGGCGCGTCGATCGCCGAGGTGGCCGCCCAGTTGGGCCTGGACGCCGAGCGGGCGTCGGCGACCATCGCCGACTACAACCGTCACGTGCCGGCCGATGCGTTGGCGCGTTTCGACCCGTCCGGACATGACGGTGTGGCGGCCGACTCGACACCGCCGAAGTCGAACTGGGCCCTATCGCTCGACACCCCGCCTTTCTACGGCATACCGATGCGACCGGGAATCACCTTCACCTACATGGGCGTCCAGGTCGACGCGAACGCCAGGATCCAGCGAGTGGACGGACCGCCGTTCGAGAACGTCTTCGCAGCGGGGGAAATCATGTCGGGAAACATCCTGTCGACCGGCTACATGGCCGGGTTCGGCATGACCATCGGCACCGTGTGGGGGCGTATCGCCGGGAGGGAGGCAGCACGACATGGGCGTCGTTGTTCTGGGTATGCCGGGGGCCTGGCAGGAAGGCTTCGACGAGGCCAAGCGGCAGCTCGACATCTGCAACTCCTGCCGCTACTGCGCGGGCTACTGCCCGGTGTGGCCGGCGCTCGAACGACTGGTCGACCTCACGCCCGCCGACGTGACCCACCTGGCCAACCTCTCTGCCACGACTGCAGGGACTGCTACCTCGCCTGCATGTACACGCCACCACACGAGTTCGGCGTGAACCCTCCCGAGCTGTTCGCGGCCGAGCGCACCCGCACCTACGAGCGGTTCATCTGGGGCGCCACCCGCATCCGTCGCCTGGCAAGCCCCGCAGGCGCGATCTGGGCAGCGGTGGTTCTGAGCGTCGTGCTGCTCCTGCTCAGCCTCCTGACCAGCGGCGGCAACGCGTTCGAGGCAACGTCGGGATCGGCCTACGACGTCATCGAGCACTGGCTGCTCCTGGGCCTCGTCGGTGCGCCCAGCGTCTTCGCGGTCGCCGTGATCGTCCTGGCAGCCCTGCGCTACTGGAGGTTCACCCACGGTGCGGGTGGCCTCTTCCGGCTCCGACCCTGGGGTGCCGCGCTGGCCCAGGCGGCAACCCTTCGGCACCAGAAGGGGTCGGACGAGGGCTGCACGTACCCCGGCGAGCGACCGGCCGGCAGCCGCCTGGTCCTGCACCAGCTCGTCGTGGTCGGCTTCGGGCTGACGTTCCTCGCGACGGTGTCGGCCGCCTTCGAGCAGTACTTCCTCAGCATCCTGCCGCCGTACCCGTACCTGTCGGTGCCCGTGATCTCAGGCGTCATCGGCGGTGTCGCGCAGATCGTGGGCTGTATCGGGCTCGCGCGGCTCAAGCTGCGCAGTGACCGCAGCCAGACGACGCCCGTCATGTGGGGCGCCGACTTCGCCTTCCTGGGCGCCCTTCTCGTGCTCAACGTGACCGGGCTGCTCGTCCTTGTCTTCCGTGACACTCCGGTCTTCGGCGCGCAGCTGGTCGTGCACGTCGCTGCGGTCATGGTGTCCTTGGCGGTGGCGCCGTACACGAAGTTCGTGCACTTCGTCTTCCGCGTTCTCGCGATCTACCAGAACGCCTTGGAGACCCCCCCCGAGGGGACGTATGCCGCCCCGGCCCGGAGCCGTCGCTGACGCCGTCGGGGCGACTGGTCGTTGTCGACGGGCGTGTCTTGCCCGCGCTCATCTGATGTGCAGTGCGAAGGGGTAGCGTCGCTGAGGCAGGGGAATCGGCGCGAGACCTCGGGGTCGTGGCCAGGCACGACGGTCGTGCCGGGCGTCTCGGCGAGCTGGCGTAGGAGGTCGTAGGCCCGGTACATCTCCGGCAGGTTCGAGAAGATGAAGTACGACCAGTCCTTCTCGAGCTCCTCATGCGTGTGGAGCGCGTCGGCGGCGAGGATCGTCCGCCCTGCCGCGGTTGCCACCTCAGTGATGATCGATCCGTCCGTATGTCCGCCGACTCGCGTCACCCGGATCCCTGGCAGGATCTCGAGTTCGTCATCAACGAGCGTGAGGCGTCCCTCGTCGCGGAATCGCACGATCGTTTCGATCTCCTCCGGTACGACGAGCCATGAGAAGAGTCGCTTCCGGGCGATGTCGCCCGTCCAGAAGTCGAGCTCGGCGCGGGCGACCGTTGCCGAGGCGCGGGGGAACTTCGCGAGATTCCCGATATGGTCGAAGTGCATGTGCGAGAGGACGACGTGGTCGACGTCCACCGGTGCGATGCCGATGCCGATGCGGGCGAGCGCCTCGAGCGGATCGATCTCGGGGCTGCGGCCGCGCTTCGCTGCCGTCTCCGAGCTGAACCCCGTGTCGACGAGGATCGTGCGACCCTCGCCGCGGATCACCCAGAAGTAGTGTGCGGAATGGTTAGGGCCGTCCTCCTCGCCGTAGACCCAGTACGACTGGAATTCTTGACTCTTGAGCCGGGTGAGTGAGGCGTACCGGATCCCGATGATCTCGTACCGCGCCTGCTGCGGGTCGGCCATTTCTCCGGATTCCTTTCTTCGTTGCTGCATGCCGTCGCTGCGGAGGGCGACCGTGGAGGCCAGGACTGGGTCAAGGGGCGACGCGGCGTGGCGCCATGGGACACGCCGGTGATGCGGTGCGCCACCGCCCGGTCCTGGCCGACCAGGCCGGTCAGCGCCGGCTGGCACCGTCGGGGGCGGATCCCGCACCGGACGGCGACCTAGTCGGGCCGTCGGTCAGGTCATCTTGCAGTCCGGGCTCGCCTGCGGTGAAGCGTCCTTGCCCGACGTCGTGTTGAGGATCTTGAACGCGAGGCTGCCGCCATCATTCACGACCTGGGCGAAGTACGACGGCATCAGGAGCTGGTGGTCCTGGGCCCGCACGGTGACCTGGCCGGCGATGCTGTCGAAGGTCAGACCGGACAGCGCGTCGCGGATCGCATTCGTGTCGTTGCTCTTCGCCTTCTGGATCGCGGCGATGAGCCCCTGCGCAGCCATGTAGGTGTTCGCCGCGTAGTCGTTCGGCGTCGTGCCGTACTTCGTACTTCGCCTTGTACTCCTTGACGAACGTCTGGTTGAGGGCGTTGTCTGCGGTCAAGTCGTACTGCTTGATCAGGTAGTCGCCAAGCACCTTGTCGCCGAGGCTGTCGAACGACTGGTCGGTGATGAGGTTGAGGCTCACACGCGTCTTGATCGTGTTCGAGAGGTTGTACTGCGTGGCCAGGGTCTTTGCGTAGTCGATTGAGGTGTGTCTGACCTGGGCGTACGCGGTGTCACGGCCTGATTGGAGGGTGACGCGGGACGGGTGGGGCCCCGTCGGTGATCATGGAGTTGCTGAGACAACATGACACCGACAAGGGACCACACCCGCGCATGTCATCATCGCTGATCGACGTGATCCGTCAGCACGCCCCCGCCTCGACCGACACCACGGCTGCCGGCCGTGAGTCCGATGGCCTGCTGGCGGCCCTGGCACGAGTTCCTGACCCGCGTGATCCGCGAGGGATCCGGTATCCCTTGGCGAGCGTGCTCGCGGTCGCGGTGTGCGCGGTGATGGCCGGAGCCAGCACGTTCGCCGCGATCGTCGACTGGGTCGACGATCTCGATGCGTCGGCGTGGGGCCGGCTCGGGTTCACCGGTCGGGTGCCGGTCTTGACCACGGTGTGGCGGTTGCTGGTCCGCGTCGACGCCGAGACGTTGACGGCGGTGCTGGCCGACTGGCTGTGCTCCCGGCTGTCGGCGCCGCCGCCGGTGCGACGGGTCATCGCTGTTGACGGCAAGGTGGTGCGGGGAGCTGTCCTGCCCGAGGGGCGGGTTCACTTGCTGTCGGCCTACGACACCTCGACCGGTGTGGTCCTGGCGCAGGTCCAGGTCGCGGCGAAGTCGAACGAGATTCCGGCGTTCGCTCCGCTGCTGGAGCAGGTCGCGGCCCGGTTGGGCGGCCTGGCGGGTGTGGTGATCGTCGCGGATGCGCTGCACGCACAGGTCGCCCACGCCCGAGCCGTCGCCGCTGCCGGCGGGCACCTGTATGTGTCGGTCAAGGCCAACCAGCCGACCTTGTTCGCCCAGCTCAAGCATCTGCCCTGGGGGCGCAGGTGCCGGTCGGGGACCAACACCGCGACACCGGACACGGCCGTCGTGAGACCCGCACCGTCAAGGCGTTGACCGTCCAGACTCCCGGTGGCATCGGCTTCCCCCACGCCCAACAGGCCGTCCGGATCACCCGCTCGCGCACTGTGGCTGGCAAGCGCACACGAGAGACCGTCTATCTGGTGGCGTCACTGCCCGCCGCCCACGCCCAACCAGCTGACCTGCAGGAATGGGCCCGCCTGGAATGGCATATCGATAACCGGCTGCACTGGGTCCGCGATGTGACCTTCCACGAGGACGCCCACCGGGCACGTACCGGCAACGGACCCGCCGTCGCAGCGGTCCTGCGCAACACCGCCATCGGATTCCACCGCGGCAATGGCGAGACCAACATCGCCAGAGCCACCCGACGCGCCAACCGCCGCCCCCACGACCTCATCACCACCGTGACCAGCAGTTACTCAACTACGCAATGACCCTGACTGCGTGGCCTGGTTGATGAACGCGTCGCCATCGGCGCCGAACATGACGACGAGGAGCGGGTCGGCGCCGCTCTGCTGTATCTGCGTGATGTACGTGCCGAAGTCGGTCGTGCCGAGCGGCGCGAACTGCTCCGAGACGACGCTCTTGCCGAGTTTCTGCGTCGAGGCCTTGAAGGCCGTCGTCGCGCCGTGGCCCATACTGTAGTCGGCCGCGATGATCGCCCACTTGTTGCCCGTTATGTTCGGCATCTGGGTCTGCAGCGAATTGATGAGCATCGAGTTCGCCGGCACGAGATGAAACGCATTCGGAACGCACTGCGAGCGGATGAGCCCGTCGTTCTGCGCGATCGAGTTGAACGCGAGGGCGTTAAACCCCGCGAGCTGCGGGTTGATCGCGGCGTTCTCGGGCGAGGTCTGGAAGTCGAGGATCTGCGCGCCCTCCTGCGTGACCGCCTGTGTTGCGGCCCGGATGCTCGTGGCCGGCGTCGTGTCGGTGTCCTGGTGGATGAACTTGAGGTCGTACCCGGCGACGCCGCCCGCGGCGTTGACGTCGTCGACGCTCGTCGAGGCGCTTTCGGGTCGTCGGCGCTGCAGCTCGGGCCGCGTCACCTATTCCGGCGAGGACGTCACGAGCAGAGCTCCCGCGTGGCGGCGCCACCACGGCATCGCCCGCTCCTTCCAACGGCCCAGCGTGTTCGCCTCGATGACGGTCGGCGAGCAGCTTGAGATCGTCGCCCGGCGGACAGACGAGGACGACCTGCGGGGCATTGTCGAGGCGGTCGAGCTCGTTCCCGTGCTCGATCTGGTATGCCGTGAGATTGCGTACGGTACGCAGCGCCTCGTCGACCTAGCGCTCGCGCTCATCGGCGATCCGAAGATCGTGCTGCTCGACGAGCCATGCGCTGGACTCGTCGCCGAGGAGTCCGAGCGACTGCTCGGGCACGTGCGCCGGCTCTGCAAAGAGCGGGAGGTTGGCGTCCTCCTCGTCGAGCACGACGTCGACGGCGTGTTCTCCACGTGCGATGTCGTCACGGTCATCAATCTCGGAAGGCTCCTCACGAGCGGCGAGCCGGCCGTGGTCCGCCGCGACGAACGGGTGATCCGCGCATACCTTGGGGCCGCGGCATGAGTGCGCTGCTCGAGTTCCGGGATGTTGCCGCCTCGTATTCCGGCGCGGTCGTGCTGCAACACATCTCGTTCACCATCGACGAAGGTGAGACGGTCGGGCTCGTCGGTCGGAACGGCGCCGGCAAGTCGACCTCGCTGCTATCGGCTTACGGCGTGCCGAAGGTTACGGGCGAGATCCGCTTCGAGGGCCGGCAGCTGGGCCGGCACCGCTACGAGCCGGCGACGCGCGGTCTCAGTCTCGTACCGCAGGGCAAGCGCATCTTCCCGAACCTCACTGTCGAGGAGAACCTGTTGCTCGGGCGCGCATCGCGTTGACGCGGCTCCTGGAGTCCGCCGAAGGTCTATGAGCTGTTTCCGCTCGACAGGAACGGCGCTGCTGCTCGTGGAGCAGCACATCGCGATGATCCAGAAGCTCGCGAGCAGGTTCTTCGCGTTGCGCAAAGGGGGTCTGGTGGCCCAGGGGCCAGTCGCGGACCTTCTCGGAGCGCTCGGTTCAAGAACTCATCGCACTCTGAGGGACGGCGATGGCGTTCGAGCTCGTCGACCGTCGTCACGACGCGGTCGACATGTAGCGGTGGCGCGGGGGCTGCATATGCACTACTGTAACCTGTAAACAGTTTTTCAAGTCCTGAGTCAACGGAGAGGAAGGGACGCGTCATGGGGCAGCAGGACTACGACGTCATCGTCGTGGGGGCTGGGAACGCGGCACTGTCGGCGGCACTGAGCGCGAAGGATGTCGGCGCGGAGAAGGTGCTCGTGCTCGAGGCATCGTCGAAGGAGGAGCGCGGCGGCAATAGCACCTACACGGGCGGGTTCTTCCGGTTCCCGTACGAGACGCTCGCCGATCTCGAGCCGATGCTCAACGAGGCCTCGCGCAAGTGGATCGACCGAATGGACGTCGAGCCCTACCCCACCGAAAAGATGATGGCCGACCTGCGCCGGCAGTCGCGGAACCGCTGCGATCCCGAGCTCACGCAGATCTTGGTCGACCAGGGCTATGACGCCGTCCGCTGGCTGCACGGCAAGGGCGTGAAGTGGCAGTTCCCGGTCGGCAAGGTGCACGACATCGAGAAGCTGCCTGCCGACCAGAAGTACACCCTCGCCGGCGGCGCCGCCCTCGTCACCGAGGAGGAGGGTGTCGGGCTTGTCGAGAACGAGTTCGCCGCCGTCGAGGCTGCGGGGATCGAGGTGCGCTACGACTCACCGGTCGACAGCCTGCTCCGCGAGGGCTCGCGGGTTGTCGGCGTGCGGATCCGCAAGGCCGATGGCTGGCATGACGCGCACGGCAAGAGCGTCGTCGTCGCCGCCGGTGGCTTCGGGGCGAACCCCGAGATGCGGCAGCGTTACCTCGGCCCGGGCTGGGACCTCGTGAAGGTCCGCGGCAGCCGGTACGCGACCGGCCACGTGCTCCAGCAGCTCCTGCTCGAGGGCGCCCAGTCGGCCGGTCAGTGGGGCGGCGTGCACGCGAGCGCGCTCGCGTCCAACGCGCCCGACGTCGGCCGCATCGACCTCACCGACAAGATGAGCCGCTACTCCTACCCGTACTCGATCACGGTGAACATCAATGCCGAGCGGTTCTACGACGAGGGCCGCGACCACCTCTGGATGACGTACGCGAGCACTGGTGCGGCGATCCAGAGGCAGCCCGACGCGATGGCGTATCAGATCTTCGACCAGAAGACCGTGCACCTGCTCGAGCCGCGCTACGAGCTGTCCGAGCCGGTCGTGGCCGACACCATCGAGGAGCTCGCGGTCAAGCTCGACCTCGACCCGAAGAAGCTCGCGCAGACGGTGGCGGAGTTCAACGCCGCGACCCCGCCGAGCGACGGGTTCAACCCGCTGGAGAAGGACGGGCTCGCGACCACCGGGCTGGAGGTGCCGAAGTCGAACTGGGCGCTGCCGATCGACCAGGGTCCCTTCGTCGTCTATGGCGTCACCTGCGGTGTCACGTTCACGTTCGGCGGCGTCAAGATCGACACCAAGGCCCGCGTGATCGACGTCGAGGGCAACCCGGTCCCCGGTCTCTGGGCGACGGGCGAGGTGACCGGCGGCGTCTTCTACCACGGCTATGGGGCCGGCAGTGGTCTCACCTTCGGCACTGTCTTCGGCCGGATCGCGGGTGAGGAAGCGGCGCAGTACGCGGCCGACTCGGCGCGGAGCGCGATCGTTGCCTGAGTCCATGGGAGCGGTATCGCCGGCGATCGACCTGCTCGGGCTCCGCGAGCGGGTCGCCGCCGGAGAGGTGGTCGTCGGCCTCATGGTCGTCGGCTTCTTCACCGCTGTCCTGCCGCGGCTGCTCGGTCAGGCGGGCGTGGACTTCGCGGTGTTCGACCTCGAGGCCACGGGCCTGACCCATGAGCGGCTGGAGATGCTGACGGCCCTGAGCCGAGCCGAGGGCGTCGCGCCGGTCGTGCGGGTGGCGGAGGGCACGCCGGGCGAGATCGGCCGTGTCCTCGACCTCGGTGCCGTCGGCATCATGGCGCCCAAGGTCGACAGCGCCGAGGACGCGGAGCGGGTCGCGGCCGCGACGCACTACCCGCCGCAGGGGCGGCGGGGGAGCGGCTACCAGGCGTTCCCGAGCGGGTGGACGACCGCGACCGACGCCGCGGCCCGGGATGCCGCGAACCGCCACGTGCTCACCATCTGCCAGCTCGAGTCGATGCGCGCGATCGAGCACGCGCAGGCCATCGTCGCGACGCCGGGCGTCGACGTCGTCAACGTCGGCGTGAACGACCTGTCGGCAGAGCTCGGGGTCGGGCCCTCCGACGCACGCGTGCGGGAATCGGTCGACCGCGTCCGTGAGCTCGCCGCCGCGCACGGCAAGGCATTTCTCGGCAAGCTCCCGCCCGCCGACCCCAGCGGGAGACCAAGGCTCAAACCGGGCCATCGGCTCGTGCTCATCGACCATGACACCGCCGCACTCGCCGCCCACACCCAGGCTGGGGTGGCCGAGGTGCGAATGGAGGCAGTCCCATGACCTCGCCCGTCAAGCGACCCCAGGATCGACAGGATCACAGCCCCGCCGAAGATGCGGCCGCTGTGCTCGACGCCGACGGCGTCGACCGCACCACCCGGGCGATCGCCCGGTTCGCGCACTCGCTGCGGCTCGAGGACATCCCGGAGCGCACTCGCGTGTTCGCGCGGCAGATCATCGTCGACTCCATCGCATGTGCCTACGGCGGCGTCGACTGCGACGCCGTCGAGATGGCGGCACGCCTTGCGCCGGTGCCGGCCGTCGAGGACATCGGCGGCGTGCCGATCATCCGTGGCGGGCGCACGACCGCGGACACGGCGGCATTCCTTAACACGGCGATGGTGCGGTTCCTCGACTTCAACGACTCGTTCCCCACGGCGCACCCGAGCGACAGCATCGGCGCGCTGCTCGGGGCCGCGGCGGCGGAGGACGTGTCCGGCGGCGACCTGCTCACCGCGGTCGTCGTCGAGTACGAGGTTTTCAACCGGCTCACTGAGTCGGCCAGGATGCGCTACCTGGGCTGGGACCAGGGTGCGGCTGTCGCGGTCGCGGTCGCGGCCGGCCTTGGCAACATGCTCCGGATGGACGAGATGCAGATTGTCCACGCGGTGTCCCTCGCGGCCGTCTCGTGCGTGCCGTTGCGGGCGACCCGTGCCGGCAGCCTCTCCCTCTGGAAGGGCGCGGCGACGGCGGAGGCGGCGCGCGAGGCCACCTACCTCACGCAGCTGGCCCGGCTCGGCATGACCGGTCCTACCGCATCGTTTGAGGGCCGGCACGGGCACTGGGAGCTCATCACCGGGCCTTTCGAGCTGCGGCCGTTCCCGCCCACCGGGGAGTACCTGCTGGAGTTCGTGCGGCTGAAGTACTGGCCGCTCGAGTACAACATCCAGATCGTCGTCTGGGCTGCCCTCGAGCTGCGCAAGCAGGTGCCGCTCGACGAGCTGGAGTCGGTGCAGATCGGCACCTACTGGTCGGCCTGGCACGAGACCGCGAGCGAACCGGAGAAGTGGGCGCCGAAGACCCGCGAGACCGCGGACCACAGCATGCCCTACGTCTTCGCGCGGGTGCTGATCGACGGCACGATCGACGTCTCGGACTTCGAGCCCGAGCGCTACGAGGCACCTGACGTGCTCGAGCTCATGCAGCGGATCTCGGTCCATGAGGACGCCGAGATCGAGGCGCTCTACCCGGCGACGGTCGCCGCGAAGGTGACGGCGACGACGACGTCGGGCGAGACGAGCGTGCACCAGCTGGAGAACCCGCGCGGCCACGACCTGAACCGGATGAGCGTCGAGGAGACGAGTGACAAGTTCCGTAAGCTGTCAGTCCCTGTGATCGGGTTGCCCGCGACCGAGCGGGCGCTCGAGGCCTGGTGGCGCCTCGATGACCAGGCGAGCGCGAGCGCTGCGGTCGGCCTGCTCGCGCGACGCGACGACATTCCATGAGCGTGACGGTCGCGCCGCCGATGACGATGGCGGAGAAGCTGATGGCCCGGGCGGCCGGTGTCGATCGGGTCGCGCCCGGCGAGCTGGTCGACTGCGCGCTCGACGGGGTCATGGTCTTCGAGTCGTTCGTCGACTCGAACGAGCGGCTCGTCGAGGCCGGGATGCCGGGTGGCATACAGCGGCTGTGGGACCCCGATCGCGTGTACGCGATGCTCGAGCACGTCCAGCCGCCGACGAGCCTGCGCGCCGCCGAGCGGGCGCAGCGGCTGCGCCGGCTCGCCGAGCGGCTCGGCATCACCCACTTCCACAACACGACCTCGGGCATCTGCCACCAGATGATGGTCGACCACGGCTACGTGGGCCCGGGGCAGCTCGTCGTCGGGTCCGACTCGCACGCCTGTATCTACGGTGCACTGAACTGCGCCGGGACTGGCATCGGCGAGCTCGACGTGCTCTACGCGGTGACCTCGGGTGAGCTGTGGTTCATGGTGCCCGAGGCGATCCGGCTAGAGCTGACCGGGGAAGCGCCTGCCTGGCCGGTCGCCAAGGACGTCATGCTCCACCTCGCCGGCCGGTTTGGCGAGGACTTCGCGCTCTACCGTTCGATCGAGGTCGGCGGGGCCGGCGTGGCGAGCCTCAGCATGGACGCCCGGTTCACGATCGCCGACCACGGCGTCGAGGTCGGCGCGAAGTTCGCGCTCTTCGAGGCCGACGAGACGACTTACGACTTCCTCCGGACGCGCGTCGCCGAGGAGGTGCTCGACGGCTACCGGCCGGTCGCGCCGGACGCCGAGGCGCACTACGAGCAGGTGATCGAGGTCGACCTGTCGACACTCCCGCCGCAGGTCGCGGTGCCGCACGAGTTCGACGCGGTATTCCCGGTGGGCGAGGTCGTCGGCAAGCGGATCGACCAGGCGATGATCGGCTCCTGCGCGAATGGCCGGTTCGAGGACATCCAGATCGCGGCCCGGGTGCTCGAGGGGCGGCGCGTCGACCCACGGGTACGGCTCCTGGTCTCCCCGGCGTCGAACGACGTCTACCGACAGTGCATCGAGTCCGGCGTGGCGACCACACTGCTCGATGCCGGCGCCCAGCTCCTCGATCCCGGCTGCGAGCTGTGCCTGGGGCTGCGGGGCTACCTGGCCCCGGGCGAGGTGGCGCTCACCTCGACCACCCGGAACTACCGGGGGCGGCTGGGCAGCGCCGAGGCCGAGATCTACCTGGCGAACCCGGCGACCGTTGCGTGGTCGGCCGTCAACGGGGCCATATCCGACCCCCGGGAGGCCCTGTGCTGAGCCGGCGGATGACCGGTCGCATTGTGCGGATCCCCGGAAACGATGTCAGCACCGACGTCATCGCCCCGACGTTCTGGGTGCACCGGGGTCGCGGCGAGCACGACCTGGCGACGCTGCGACCGCACGCCTTCGAGAGCCTACGGCCGGGTCTCGACGAACACATGCGACCGGGCGACATCGTCGTGGCGGGCCGCAACTTCGGGGCCGGCTCGCATCGCGAGGAGGCTGTCCGCATCCTGCAGGTCTGGGGCGTCCAGGCGATCATCGCGGAGTCCGCCGCGCGGATCTACTTCCGCAACGCGATCGCAGCGGGCCTGCCCTTGATCCAGGTCGAGAATGCCCTGGAGCTCTTCGACGACGGCGACGAGGCCGAGATCGACATCGACGCATGGACCGTCGTGAACCGTCGGACGGGCGCTCGCCGCACCGTCCAGCCCTATCCGCCGACAATCCTGCGCATCCTCGAGGCCGGGGGTATTGCGCCCCTCGTCCGGGATCGGGGCCTAGCGGCGGGGGACGGCACGCGGGCGATGCCCGTGCGCTATTGACACCGGCACCCGCTGGTGTCAGTTTATTGTTAACAGCCAAGGTAGCCAAAGGAGGCAAAGGATGCGCGACGCGACGAAGCGACGCATCACTCCGCTCCGACTCGGACTCCGGTCCCGGGTCGTGGTGACGGTCGTTGCTACTGCCCTCGCCACCATGGTCGCGGGCTGCGGCGGCTCCGCGGACCCCACCCCCGCCGGATCCGCCTTCAACGACCTCTACCAGCAGGCGAAGGCCACTAACGGCGGCAAGATTGCCCTGTACACGCACCTCTCCGGCACGGATCAGCAGGCGGCGATCAAGAAGGCGTTCGAGGCGGCATACCCCGGTCTCGACCTCGAGGTCACCGGCCTCAACGGCCAGCAGCTGCTCACCCGCTTCGAGACCGAGAAGCAGTCGGGGCAGAACCACGTGGACGTGATCCAGTACGCCGGCACGGCCCCCTTCACCGGCACCTTCAAGGAGCAGGACCTCATCGAGCCGTTCACCCCGGCGGACGCATCGCACTACAAGACCGAGGGGACGTTCATCGAGGGCTATGCGTACCCGTGGTGCGCCTACGAGCTGTCGGCGGTCTACAACCCGACGATGGTGTCGGACGAAGACAAGAAGAAGCTCGAGACCTACCAGGGCTGGGCCGACCCGACCTGGAAGGGCCGCGCCGCGATCGCCGAGCCCAACGGCGGCACCTACCTGCGCGGCTGGGACTACTGGGTCGCGCAGGACACGTCGCTCGGCAAGGACTGGCTGAAGGCCATCAAGGACAACGTCGACCCCGTCGTGTTCTCCGACGGCAACTCAGCCGCTAACCAGGTGCAAAGCGGTGAGTATGCCGTCGCCTTCGGGGTCAACAGCGTCACCGCGGTCCGCGCGGCGCTGAAGGGCGCTCCCGTCGAGCTCTCGCGGCAGGAGTACACCGTCGTCGTCCCGGCGCTGATGGGCCTGGTGTCCAAGGCGCCGAACGCGCCGGGCGGCAAGCTGTTCATCAACTGGCAGCTGTCCGAGGCCGGCCAGAAGGCGTCGCAAGACGCGACCGGCAACCTCTCGGTTCGCGACGACCTGATCGGGGTGCCCCCGAACGGCGTCGAGAACTGGCCGAAGCCGAACAAGCAGGTCTCGAACGACGAGAAGGTCGTCACGGCCACACAGAAGGACCTGACAACGTACTTCACGCAGCTCTTCGGCGCGGGCCAGTAGGCCACCGCCCGAGGCGGTCAGCGGGATCGTGTGTCCGCCGACCGTCTCCTCGTTCTCCAGACCAGGGGAAGAGTGCTCTTGACACCAGGTAGGCGACACCTGCAGCAGATTGTTGACAGTAATCCCACTGCGACTGGGGACGTCCGGCGATGGTGGGGCCAAAGGAGGCATTGATGTCGCTCACTACGTCGCGGGGCGTCGAGCAACGGACCGCAGCCGATCTCGGCGGCGACTCCGAACCGGCTGGTCCGCCGCAGCGGGTCTCGCTCGGGCGACGTCTGGTCGCGCGCCGGGACTCACTGCTCCCGCTGCCGCTCTACGTCATCCTCGGGCTCATCATCCTGGTCCCGCTCGGCTACCTCGTCTACGCCGTCTTCCAGACCGGCTCGCCGACCGACCAGAACTCGCAGTTCACGTGGGACAACATCGTCGGGATCTTCACGGACCCGATCTACCTGCACGTCCTCGGCAACACGCTGCTGCTGGCCGCGTGCGTAACCGTCTTCTCCTGCATCATCGGCGTCACCCTGGCCTGGGCGGTGGCTCGCACGAACCTCCCTTTCAAGCGGTTCTTCGAGTTCTTCATCCCGATGCCGCTCTTCCTCTCTCCCTTCGCCGGGGCGCTGGCCTGGCTCATCCTCGGGTCGAAGAACGCGGGATTCCTGAACTACTGGTTCAAGCAGGTCTTTCACACCGAGTCCGGGTTCATGAACATCCTGAGCTTCCCGGGCCTGGTGTTCGTCATGGTGCTCTTCCACATCCCGTTCGCGTACCTCTACACGGTCGCCCCGTTGAAGAACATGGACGGCGCGCTCGAGGAGGCGTCCCGCGTGGGCGGTGCCGGAACCCTGAGGACGATGGTCCGCGTCACCTTCCCGATGGTGCTACCGGGCGTGCTGTCCGCGGCGATCATGGTGTTCGTCCTGTCCGCGGAGATGTTCACGGTGCCGGCGCTGCTCGGTGCCGGGGCGAAGTTCTCCACCCTGCCGACGTTCATCTACCAGGAGACGCAGTTCTCCCCGCCGAGCTGGGGTAGCGCGGCGGCGGCCGGCCTCGTGCTCCTGCTCGTCATGATCGTCGGCATCCTGCTGCAGGGCCGCGCGACCCGGATGTCGAACCGCTTCGTCACCGTCACCGGCAAGGGCACCCGCCCCTCGATCCTCCAGCTCGGCCGGTGGCGGTGGCTGGTGGCCGCCGTCCCGTCCTTCTTCCTGCTGTGCGCAGTCTTCCTCCCGATGGTCACGCTCATCTTCGTCACGTTCCTGAAGTTTGTGACTCCCCGCCTCACCGCGAAGTTGTTCACCCTCGACAACTGGGCGAACCTCCAGAACGACCCCGTCTTCCTCAAGGGCCTTGGCAACACGATCTTCGTCGCCCTGGTCGGCTCGGTGATCGCCACCCTTCTGGCGTTCTTCCTCGTCTACGCCTGGAAGCGGCTCAAGGCACCGCTGGCCCGCACGACGGAGACCGTGGCGATGCTGCCGGTCGCCGTGCCGGGCATCGTGCTCGGTGTCGGCGCGCTGTGGGCGGCGGTCCAGACGCCGCTGTACGGTACCCTCTGGCTGCTCATCGCGGCATACACCGCGCGCTTCCTCGCGTACCCGGTGCGCATTTTCTCCTCGACCCTCGTCCAAGTGGACAAGAGCCTCGAGGAGGCGTCGCGGGTCGGCGGCGCCGGGCTCTTCGGCACGCTCGGGCGCGTGTCCGCGCCGCTGCTCACGCCCGCGACCCTGTCGGCCTGGCTGCTGTTGTTCATCATGTTCACTCGCGAGCTCAACATCGCGGTCATGACGTACTCGGCGAACTCGATCGTCCTCCCGGTCATCATGTGGGGCTCGATCATCGCCGGATCACTCAACTACGCCGCCTGCATCGCGCTCATCGAGTCCGTGTTCATCATCGCGGCCTACCTCGTCGCGCGGTTCGTGTTCAAGGTCGACCTCAGCAGCAGTCGCGCCTGAGGCGAAAGAGAGAGGACGCCGAGTTGAGATCCATCCGGATCAACCACGTGCACAAGTGGTATGGGGACTTTCACGCGCTCAACGACTTCAGCCTCGACGTCGGCGATGGCGAGTTCGTGGCGCTGCTCGGCCCGAGCGGCTGCGGCAAGACGACGCTGCTGCGCTCGATCGCCGGGCTGGAGACGATCGACGGCGGCGAGATCTACATCGGGGACGACGTCGTGTCGCAGAAGGGCTTCACGCTGCCGCCGGAGAAGCGCCGCCTCGGCCTGATCTTCCAGTCCTACGCCTTGTGGCCGCACATGAGCGTCTCCAAGAACATCGCGTACAGCCTCCGGGTGCTCGGCTGGAAGCGGCCAACGATCGATGAGCGCGTCGCCGAGGTGCTCGAGATGGTGGGCCTGCCGGGCATGCAGAAGCGCTACCCGTCGGAGCTGTCGGGTGGTCAGATGCAGCGCGTCGCGGTCGCGCGCAGCATCGCGCCAAAACCGGTGGTGCTGCTCTTCGACGAACCGCTGAGCAACCTCGACGCCAAGCTCCGGGAGAAGATGCGGTTCGACCTACGCGAGCTGCAGCAACAGGTCGGCACCACCGCGGTCTACGTCACCCACGACCAGGGCGAGGCGATGGCGATCTCGGACCGCATCGTGCTCATGAGCCACGGGGACATCGTGCAGATCGGCACCGGACGTGAGCTCTACGAGGAGCCGGTGAGCCGGTTCGCAGCCGAGTTCGTCGGGATCAGCAACTTTGTCCCGGCCCACGTCGATGGCACGGTCGACGCCGACGGCCTCGTCGACCTGCAGGTCGATAACCTGCGGCTGCGTGGCGTCGCCCGAGCCGGCACCGGCCCCGACGTCGTGCTCTCGATCCGGCCGGAGTCGATCCGGGTGCGGCCGGCGCCGGCGCAGGCCGACCAGTGTGCAGGCGATCTCCTCGGCGTCGTCGAGGACGTCGTCTACATGGGCAGCGTCGGAGACATCTTCGTGCGCGTGGGGGAAATCCGGCTCCGGGCTCAGGCGGTCGCGTCGAGCCTGACGAAGACGCCGGTCGGCTCGACCGTCGTGGTCGAGGTCGACCCTCACGACGTCCGGGTGCTCCCCGCCGAGGAGTCGGCGTCCGTGGTGGACCAAGCCGTAGACACGCCGGACACGCCGGAGACGCCGGCCCTCACGGTGTCGGCCTGAACGATCTCGGTGCAAATAAGAAGTCGCTGCGATGGATGCGCCGCGCGTCACTGCTGTGCCAGCGCGGCCTGGGAAGGAAACGAGGAATGGTAGAAGCGTCGGAACGGCTTGACGGAAGGGTTGCCCTGGTGACGGGTGGCGGACGAGGGATCGGTCGTGGCATTGCGCTCGCGCTCGCGAAGGCCGGGGCGGCGGTGGTGATCGACGACCTGTACGTCGATGACCAGGGCGACTCGGCCGCACAGGCGGTGGTCGACGAGATTGCTGCGGCGGGCGGGCGCGGCCTCGCGCTGCGGGAGGACGTGACGAGCGCCGACGGCGCGCGGGCGATGGTCGATGCGGCGGTCGCCGAGTTCGGCAGTCTCGACATCCTCGTCAACTGCGCCGGCAACGTCGTCAAGGCGGACCTCGTCGACCTCACCGAGGAGCAGTGGGACTCGGTCATGGACCTGCACCTCAAGGGCCACTTTCTCATGTGCCGGGCAGCGACCAGGGTGATGCTCGAGAACGGCTGGGGCCGGATCATCAACGTCGGCTCCCGAGGCGCGTTCTGGGACGTGCCGGACAACAAGACGATTCCCCGACCCGACGCGCGCAAGCCGAGCAGCGTCGCGTATGCCGCGGCGAAGGCCGGCATCATGGCGCTGTCGACGACGCTCGCGCTCGAGACGTGGGAGACTGGGGTCAACGTCAACTGCCTCCTGCCAAGCGCGAACACCCAGCTCTTCCCGGGCACGAAGCCGAACCAGACAGGAGGTATGCCGCCCGCCTCCTCCATGGACCCCGCGTACGTCGCGCCCCTCATCGTCTACCTCTCGGGCGAGCTGTCGAAGGACGTCAGCGGACGCTTCTTCTACGCCTCGGGCGGTGACATCTGCCTCTACAGCCAGCCGTTCCACCTGCCTGGCGGCGGCAGCCTGGTCCGGGCGGCGGGGATGTGGGAGCCGATCGAGATCGCGGGCGTGCTCTCCGGGATGCTGGGGGTGCCGGCGCCATGACGACCACCTCGGTGCGCAACCCCGACCCCAAGACCTACGACCTGCTCATCGACGGGCAGTGGCGTCCCGCCCAGGACCAGGCGCTCTACGAGCGCGCGGACCCGTTCGACGGGTCGACGACCGCCCGCTACGCCCAGGCCACCGAGGATGACGTGCAGGCGGCGATCCGCGCGGCGCGCAAGGCGTTCGACGAGGGCCCGTGGCGTCACTACCCGGCCAAGCGGCGCGCAGACGTGCTGCGTCGCACGGCGTCGCTGCTCGACGACAATGCGGAGCGGTTCCAGACGATCCTCACCAAGGAGCTCGGGCAGCCGCGGCAGGCGGGCAACGTCGCGCATGCGGCGGAGAGCTTGCGCAACATCGCCTCGATCGCCGAGACGTGGCGGGACGAGTCGATGACGCTGCAGCAGCCCGACGTGTTCGGCATCATCGCGCACGAGCCGATCGGTGTGGTGGGCGCGCTGCTTGCCTGGAACCGGCCACTTTCCTTCTGCCACAAGGCTGGTCCGGGTCTCGCGGCCGGCTGCTCGGTCGTGCTCAAGCCCGCCCACTTCACCGCCGGGGCGGTGCTCGAACTCGCGGCGCTGTTCCAGGAGGCTGGCCTGCCGCCAGGTGTCCTGAACGTGGTGACGAGCGACCGGCTCAACGGCTCGGTCGCGGGGCAGGCGATCGCGTCGAGCGCGCTCGTCGACATGGTCACCTTCACCGGGTCGACGCTCACGGGCCAGAAGGTCATGCAGGCAGCCTCGGGCAACCTCAAGCGCGTCGTGCTGGAGCTCGGCGGCAAGTCGCCGAACGTGATCTTCGCCGACGCGCCCTCGCTGGAGGAAGCCGTCGAGGGGGCGTACCAGGGGATCGCGCCGCTCACGGGGCAGGCGTGCATCGCGGGATCCCGTCTCCTCGTGGAGAACTCGATCCGTGAGGAGCTGCTCGAACGCCTCGTCGCACGCTTCGCACAGGTGCGGATGGGCGACCCGCTCGCGCCGGACACGACGATGGGGCCGCTCGTCAGCCCCACGCAGCTCGAGCGGGTGACCGGCTATGTCGAAGTCGGGCGCGAGGAGGGCAGGCTTGTGCTCGGCGGGGAACGGCCGTCCGACCCGACGCTGTCGGCGGGCAACTTCTTCTCTCCGACGATCTTCGACGACGTCGACCCCGGGGCGCGGATCGCCCAGGAGGAGATCTTC
The DNA here is from genome assembly GCF_053599855.1 of Micromonospora sp. NPDC005161. Taxonomy (NCBI): domain Bacteria; kingdom Bacillati; phylum Actinomycetota; class Actinomycetes; order Micromonosporales; family Micromonosporaceae; genus Micromonospora; species Micromonospora sp. NPDC005161. The sequence continues at coordinate 15,988 of NZ_JBSFYQ010000035.1, read as the reverse complement.
GGGCCGGTGCTCGCGGTCCTCGGCTTCGACACCGTCGAGGAGGCGGTCCGGATCTCGAACGAGTCCCGTTACGGCCTGGCCTCAGCCGTGTGGACGAGTGACGTCTCGAAGGCGATGAAGTTCGCGCACGGCGTTCGGGCTGGCACGGTCTGGATCAACTCGTTCCGCGAGAGCGGCCTGTTCGGTATGCCGGCCGGCGGCTTCGGCGTCAGTGGCCTCGGCCGCGAGTACGGCACCGAGGGCTACGAGTCGTTCCTCGAGACGAAGGCGATCCACCTGCCGTTCCGGCGCTGAGCGCCACCCAGCCGGCCCGGTAAGCCGCAGGGCCGGCACTCAGTCCACGGGCACTGAGTGCCGGCCCTGCGGCGTACAGCCTGGCTCGTCGGGTTCAGTCGCCGTCCCGCATCGGGCGACCGGTCCAGGTTTCCCAGAGGGTGGTGATCGCCGCGTAGTCGAGCTTGTCGAGCTTCGCCGCGCTGGCGAGCTCGTAGACCGTGTGCGCACTGTGGATGCCGAACAGCGGCACGTGACCGTCCTGCGCGAGCGCGAGTGCGAGGGTCGAGTCCTTGCGTGCGGCGTCGGTGGGCATGCCGCCTTCGAAGTCGCCGTGCAGCATACGTTCCTTGTAGCGGTGCTCGAGCGGGCGGATGAGCCCGCCGTCGACGCTGGAGAGCAGGTCAGCGATGCGGCCGCGTGGTATGCCGTTCGCCGCCGCGAGCGCCGCCGCCTCCGCGAGAACGACCATGACAGCGTGCGCGACCGCGTTGTTGATGACCTTCGCGGCCATGCCGGCCCCGAGGGGGCCGAGTACCTGGATGTCGGCGGCGAACCGCTCGAGCGCGAGCCGGGCCGCGGCGACGTCCTCGACGGACCCGCCGACGAGGAGCGCGGCCTTGCCCGAGACCATCGGTCCGGTGCCGGCGAGGATCGCCGCGTCGACGAGCCGGATGCCGTGGGGGGAGGTGAGCGCCGCCTCGGCCTGCATGTCCGAGGGCAGCACGGTGCTCGTCTCGATGATGGTCCCGCCTGGCATGAGGGGTGCGATCGCCGCGACGGCGGCGTGCGAGATGGCGGGAGTGGGCAGCGACAGGATGACGGTGTCGGCGGCGGCCACGTCGGTCTGGTGGGCCACGAGCTCGAGGTTGCCGTCCTCGGCGAGCGCCCGTACCGCCGCTGACGGAGTCGGGTCGTAACCGAGCACGTGGTACGTCTCCACGAGGCGCGCCGCGACCGAGGCACCCATGTTGCCGAGGCCGACGAGGCCGATCGTCGGGCGGTCTACCATGTCGCGTCCACCATCACATTCTTCGTCTGGACGAACTCGAGGATGCCTTCATAGCCGCGCTCGCGGCCCATGCCGCTCTGCCCGAACCCCCCGAACGGCGCCTGCGGTGACACCTGGCGGTACGTGTTGACCCAGATCGAGCCGGCCCGCATCGCGCGGCTCATCCGAATGGCGCGGCCGAGGTCGCGGGTCCAGATGCCGCCGGCGAGGGCGAAGGCGGTGCCGTTCGCGAGCGCGACGGCCTCCTCCTCGGTCGCGAACGGGTGCGTGACGAGGACGGGGCCGAAGATCTCCTCGCGCCAGACCGCCATCTGCTCCGTGACGCCGACGAGGATCGTTGGCCGGAAGAACAGGCTGTCTGCGGAGTCCTCGGGCGGGCCGCCGGTGACCATCCGCGCCCCCTCGGCGATGCCGGAGTCGACGTAGCGCGAGATGCGGTCGAAGTGCGCGCGGTTCGCGATGGGGCCCATCTCGGTCGCCGGGTCGAGTGGGTCGCCGAGCCGGATCGACTCGGCGCGCGCCACCAGCCGGGAGAGCAGCTCGTCGTGGACCGACTCGTGCACGACGAGCCGGGATCCGGCAATGCAGGTCTGGCCCGAAGCGGCGAAGATGCCGGCGACGATTCCGTCGACGACGCGGTCGAGGTCGACGTCGTCGAAGACCACCTGCGCGCTCTTGCCGCCGAGCTCCATGACGACCCGCTTGAGGTCCTCGCCGGCGGCGCCCGCGACCGATCGGCCGGTGGCGACGCCGCCGGTGAGGCTCACCAGGTCGATGCCGGGGTGCCGCGAAAGTGCTTGTGCCACATGGAGGTCCGTGCCGGTGAGGATGTTGATGACGCCGTCGGGTATGCCGGCCTCCCGTACCAGGTCGACGAGGTAGGCCGTGGAGCCCGGGGAGAGCTCGGACGGCCGGACCACGACGGAGTTGCCCGTGACGAGCGCGGCGGGGAGCTTGTTCGCGAGCAGCTGCATCGGCGAGTTCCAGGCGGTGAGCAGGGCACACACGCCGACCGGCTCGTGGACGAGGTAGTCGAGGTAGCCGGGCTGCTCCACCGTGAGCACGCGGCCGTCGATCTTGTCGGCGTAGCCGGCATAGTAGTGGTAGACCCGGGCGGCGAACTCGACCTGCCGGACCGTCTCCCGGACCGACTTGCCGGTGTCCATGGTCTCCATGCGCCCGAGGGTGTCGGCGTTCTTTTGGATGAGGTCGGCGAGGCGGTGGATCGCGGTCGCCCTTCGCCCGGCCGTCGCGCCGCGCCACTCGCCGTCGTCCCATGAGCGCCGGGCCGCGGCGACGGCAGCATCCACGTCGGCCACGGTGGCCTCGGGGAGCTCGGCCCACGGCATACCCGAGTAGGGGTCGACCGTGGCGAACCGCGCGCCGTCGGAGGCTTCGACGGCTCTCCCGTCGATGAGCATCGGCAGGCGGACCTGCGCCATCCCGTGAACGAGCGACGTGGTGTCGATGCCCGCGGCTGTCACTTGGCCGTCACCACCTGCAGCTCGCGCCAGCGAGGCGAGGTCGTGCGCGGCGGGTGGAGCTCGGCCTTGACGTGGACGAGGCGCGGACCGTCGCCGGGTGTTCCAGTGAGGCCGAGCGCGGCGTGGAGAGCGTCGTGGTCGTCCAGGTCGACGGTCATCGAGGGGATGCCGAACGCGGTGCCGACCGCCGAGAAGTCCGGCACCCAGAAGCTCGTGCCGTACTGCTCCATGCCCGAGACGACCTGGTCGTAGCGGATCATGCCGTAGCCGCCGTCGTCGACGACGAGGATCGTCACCGGGAGGTTGTGGTCGCGGATCGTCGCGAGCTCCCCGACGGCGAACATGAAGCCGCCGTCGCCCATCACGACGAACGCGCGCCCTCCTCGGCGACGGGCCTGCCAGGCGGCGCCGACCGCGGCGGGCAGGGCGAAGCCGAGCGTGCCCCAGCCGACCGGGTACAGCAGCTGGCGCGGCCGGGACGGGGCGGCATACCCGGAGGTCCAGTAGCCGCAGATGGCCATGTCGGCGAGTACGACGTCGCCACGTGCGAGAGCCTCGTCGACCGCGGCGAGGACCCCGATCTCCTGCGGCTGCATCTCGTGCTCGTGCAGGCGATCCCACCCCGCTTGGCGAAGCGTCGGCAGGTCGGCCCAGAACGGCCGCGGCGTCGGGTCGAGGCGGGCGAGCAGTTCCTCGCCGGCGCGGACGGCGTCGCCGCGGATGTCCGTATGCGGCACGCCCTCCTCGACGAGGTGGGTGGGGGCGACGTTGACCGAGTAGAACTCGGTGGGGAAGGGCAGGTTCCAGTTGCGGGTGTTCATCCCATCGAACGCGCTGCCGATGCCGAGGAGCAGGTCGGCCTGCGACATGAGGTCGATCGTGTCGGGCTCGTGGATCGGCAGGGACGTCCAGCCAGGGTCCTTCTCAGTGACGATGCCGCGGCCGGCGAAGGTCGTGATGACCGGAGCCCCGAGGCGCTCGGACAGCTGGCGGACGACGTTGGCGGCTTGGTCGGTCGCGGCTCCGCCGCCGGCCCAGAGCAGCGGGCGCTCGGAGCGCTGGAGCGCGGCGATTAGGGCGTCGAGGTCAGCGGGCGCTGGGGGAACCGGGGCTGCGGGCGTGGCGGTGGTCTCGTCCACGGGGGCCGAGAGGATGTCGGTCGGCACGTCGATGTAGACCGGCCCCTGCGGGTCGGCCGCGGCGAGCTGCATCGCCTCCGTGACCATCGGAATGACATCGTTCGGCTTGCGGATGCGGAACACGCCCTTCGCGAGGCTCTCGAAGATGGCGCCCTGGTCGGGAGAGCCGTGCACCCGGCCGAAGCTGCTGCGCGCCGAACGGTCGCGCAGCGCGACCTCGGTTGCGACGAGGACGACCGGGCTGCACGACGATGCGGCCTCGCCGAAGGCGCCAACCGTGTTGGCTGCGCCGGGGCCGGTGATGGTGAATGCGGCCGCGGGCACCCTGTTCTGCCGGGCGACCCCGTCGGCTGCGTAGACGGCCGCTTGCTCGTGCCGCACGCCGACGATCTCGAAGCCGTCGCGTCCGCGCGCGGCCTCCCACAGGCCCAGGTTGTGCACGCCGGGGATGCCGAAGGCGACCTCGACTCCGTGGCTCGCCAAGTTGTCGACGATCGCCTCGGCGACGGTCCTCGGACGTTCGGTCTCACTCACTCGCACTCACCCACTTCTCATAGATCGTCCGGCTTTCGGTGTAGAAGTCCCGGGCCGCCTCGCCCTGCTCCTTCGGGCCGTACCCGCTCGCGCCCGTGCCCCCGAACGGCACGTGCGGGTCGGCACCGATCGACGCGCTGTTGAGGTGGAGCACGCCCACGTGGAGTTCGGTCGCGGCCCGGGCTGCGTAGGAGTGGCGGTCCGTGAACAGCGCGGCCGTGAGCCCGTAGTCCGTGTCGTTGGCGAGGGCGACCGCCTCGTCGAAGGTGTCGAACCGCCTTGCGGCGAGCACCGGCCCGAAAACCTCGTCGCGCCAGATGGGCATCGCGGTGTTGGCGACCTCGAGCACAGTCGGCGCCACGAAGTAGCCGGGGCTCGCCTCGTCCACAGGGGCTGCCGCGACCGGGCGGGCACCGCTGTCATATGCCGCCCGGTATGCCGCGTTGATGCTTTCCTTCGCCTGGGCGGTCGCGACAGGGCCGACCTGGGTCTCCGGAGCAATCCCGTCGCCGACGCGCAGCGCGTTGACGCGCTCGGCGAGCCGTCCGAGCAACTCGTCGGCGATCCGCGAGTGGACGAGCAGTCGCTCGGAGGCGGTGCAGCGCTGGCCGGTCGAGCCCATCGATCCCTCGACGAGTGCGTCGAGGGCCGAGGGCAGGTCGGCGTCGTCGAGGACGATCGTGACGTTCTTGCCGCCCATCTCGGCCTGGACCGGCGTCCTTGTCCGCGCCGCCGCCGCGATGATGACCGAGCCGACCGCTGTCGAGCCCGTGAACGACACCGCCTTGACGTCCGGGTGGCGCACGAGCTGCTCGGCGACGGGCGGGTCGGCATGGACGAGGTTGAGCACGCCCTCCGGGAGCCCCGCGTCGACGAGGATCTGCGCGATGGCCACGGACAGTGCGGGCACGACGCCGGCCGGCTTCCACACGACAGTGTTGCCGTAGACGAGGGCGGGAGCGAGCTTCCAGACGGGGATCGAGGCCGGGAAATTCCACGGCGTGATGAGTCCGACGACGCCGCGCGGCGGGTAGACCACCCGGGTGTACTCGTTCGGCCGCGGCGACTCGTAGAGGTCGCCGCTGCGCCGGTCGGCCGAGGAGGCGAAGTAGCGCAGGATCGAGGCGCTGCGCCTCGTCTCGGTGAGCGACTCGGCGAGAGGCTTGCCCTGCTCGAGCGTCATGAGCTCGGCGACCTCGGCCTCGCGCGCGTCGAACGCGTCGGCCGCCCGTACGAGCACCTCGGAGCGGGAGTGGAACGGCATACGTGCCCAGGCGGTCGTCGCCGCCTTCGCGGCGGCGATGGCGCGTTCCAGCTCCGAGAGGGTGGCGAGCCGCCCGAAGCTCAGGGTCTCGCCGTTCGCGGGGTTGGGGCGCTCGAACTCGACGCCACCGCCGTCGGCCCACTCGCCCCCGATGAGACTCCTGCTGTGGAGTTCGTGTTCGTACGACCAGCTCCGTCGCTGCGCCATCAGGTGGCACGATCCTCTCTCGTGTCGCCGAGGCTGGTCCAAGCCGACCACGGCATGGCTAACTGTCAGCAGTCATACAGTACCGAGCCCCCGAGTGCGTGGCAATGATCAGCGAGGCTCCGCCGCCCCACCAGACCCGCCCTGGCAGAGGTAGGAGAAGTAGCGGCGGTCGGTGACGCGCAGGGCGTCGAAGACGTCGACGCCTGAGACGGCCAGCCGCGGCAGGATGATGTCCATGGCCGGGGTGACGGTGGCGGCGGGGCCGTAGCCGACCGCGATGGCGCGGGTGGCTGCCGCGTGACGGAGCATGCGGATCTGCGAGAGCACATAGTCGTCGGCCCACGTGGCGACGTTGGCGGGTAGGTCGGCGCGGCTGGCGACGGTGACCCGGGTGCCGGTGAGGCCGATGATGACGAGGCTGTCGGCCGGGTGGAAGCCGAGCAGGTAGGGCACGGCGGTGAGCAGGTCGGTGGGTGAGGTGATCGGCAGGCGGGGGTGCTGCGGATTGCTCTCGGTGTCTCCCGTTGTCAGGTCGGGCCCCGGGCACGGCTGATCGGCCGTGCCCGGGGACTGCGCTGGAGTGCGCGGGGGTGGCCGGGCAAGGCGGCCGGTGGCGGTGCGGTCAGGGATCTCGGTCGGGTGGTTGCTCGGCGCGGTGCGCGGCCGCCTCGCGGGCCGCGGCTTGGCCCAGGTATCAGGCCCGGGGTGATCAGGCGTGTTCGAGGGCGGTGACGGCGGCGTCGGCGATGTGGCCGATGGCCTGCACCGGGTCCGCCACGAGGATGGTGGTGGTGTCGGTGAAGGTGTGCCCGGTCAGGTCGGCGGGGCGTAGCCAGAGCACGGGGCAGCCCGCCTGGTGCAGGGTGGTGAGCAGGCGTTGGGCGGGTCCGGTGTCGGGCAGGTCGCCGTCGGAGACGACGGCGAGCATCCGCAGCCGGCCGGGCTGGCGCAGCTGCAGCATCTGGTCGGCGAGTTTCACCGCGTCGGTGAACGCTGTACTGCCACCGTCTGCTTGCAGCTCGAGTACCTGCTGGGGGTGCTGGCGGGGTGGGACGAGCAGGGTGACGTCGCTGCCGAAGGCGATGGTGGCGGTGACTGCCTGGTTCGTGGGCGAGGATCCACCCGGCCGATGACATGGGTGCCGCCCAGGGGTGCATGGAGTAGGAGGCGTCGACGATGACGCCCAGGTGCAGGGTCGGTTTCGGCGGCGGCAGCGGGGTGCGGCGGGCCCATGGTGTGGCGGTGGGGATGGTGCCGGCGGCGATCTGCGCTTGGGCGGTGATGGCGTGGCGGGTGCGCAGCCGGCCCGGCGGCGCCGGGCTGGGGCGGGTGTCGGGTTCGGGGTGGTGGGTGCGGGCGCGGCGCAGTCGGGCGGCGAGATGCCGGGCGGCGGCCCGCTCGCCGTCGCTGGCGTCCCGGCGGGTCCACGACGCGGGCGCGGAGAACCGGGCGGTGATCTGCTGGTCACGGTATTGGGCGGGTGTGAGGCCGGCGGTGTGGGCGAGATAGTCGGCGAGCGCTTGGGCGAGCAGGCCGGCGAACACGCCCGCGTCTGCGGCAGGGGTGTGTGGTTGTCGGTGCGGGTCGATGTCGAGGATGTGGCACCACCGCCACGCCAGGTCGGTCATGGTGTCGGCGTCGGTGTCCTCGGTGGTGTGGGCTTGTCGCCAGAGGTCGCGTAGCTGCAGCAGCCGTTTGCGGCCGAGGACGGTGGTGACGGCGGCGCGGATCCCTCGGCAGTCCTCGGCAGTCCTTGGCGGTGAGGACGCGCGTCAACCCGGGCCAGGAGCAGCCCAGCGAGGTGCGCGGCGTGCCAGGGGTCGTCGACGGCGGCGTCGTCGGGGCTGATGAGGGTGGTGACGGTGTGCCGCAGCCACCTGCGGTCACCGCGGCGTCTCGTGCGTTGCCGGTATTCGATGCGGGACTCTTCGAGGAGTTCGGCGACGGTGGCGACGACGGGTGGGGTGCCGGGCGGGGTGCGCCAGCGGCTGTGGGCGGCGTGTGCGGCCTCGTGCACGAGCAGCCCGTAGGCGGTCGGGACGAGGCGTTTGTGGCCTGGACGTCGGGGGTTGGCGACGTCGGGGGCGCCGATGTAGGTGGCGTCGACCTCGATGCGGCCGGCGTCGGGGTAGCAGCAGGCGGGTGCGCCGCCGCCGGCGCCGGGGGCGACGGTCACGGTCAGGTCGGTGCGGCCGGTCAAGGTCGGGATGTGTCGGGTCCAGGCGTCGCTCCACACCTGCCAGTCCGGGTCACCGGCGGCGGGCGCTGCCGGGCCAGGCTGCAGGTGACTGCGAGGGTGTGGCATCAGGGGCTCTCCTTTCGGGGGGTCAGCGCTGTTTGCCGAGGGTCAGCGCGGTGATCTCGGTGCCGTACTGCTGCCGCAGCGCGGCGAGGACCTGCTCGCGGTCGTCGGCGGGGGCGCGGCCTGAAAAGTTGGCGACCGCCGCCGCGAGGCCGAGGGTCTTGCGGACGCGGGCGAAGCCGAGCAGCTCGCGCAGCTGCGGCGCCCAGCTGAAGCGCCCGGCGGCGAGGTCGGCGTTGAGGGCGATGGTGGCCTGCACGGCCGGGTTGGGGACGCCGAGGTGGCGGGCGAGGTCCCAGTCGGTGGTGACCTCGATGTGCACGTCGAACCGGGAGGCGAGTGCGTCGGTCAAGATGGCGCCGTGGACGCCGAGGTTGTGGCCGGCGATGACGTCGAACCCGTCGGCGGCGTCGACACGTTCGTTGCGGTAGCCGGGGATGGTGATGACCCTGCGGCCGTCCATCGCGGGGTAGAGCACGGCGAGGACCTTCGGCGGGATGAGGGTGGCGTCGTCGACCAACAGCGCCCGCCCTTCGCGCATGGCGGTGACGAGGGGCCCGTAGACGAACTCGAACCCGCCGTCGGGCAGGGGGATGAAGTTGCCGAGGAAGTCCTCCACGACGGTGTCGCCGGTGCCGGCGACGGTGAGCAGGTCGGGGAAGGCGGCCTCGACGAGGGCGGTCTTGCCGGTGCCGGGCGGGCCGTAGAGCAGCACCGGGATACGCTTCTCGCGTAGCCGGCGCAGGACGTCCACATCGGTTGCCCCCGCGAGCTTTCGCGGGAAGTACAGGTCCCCGTTGGAGCGTGTGACCGGCTGCCGCCGACCCGCCCCGCGACGTCCTTGGCGGGGTGTACGCGGGGCGGGCGGTGGCAAAGTCCCGGCAGCGTCGACACCGGCCTGGGTGATCTGGAACCGGTGCGGGCCCGTGGTGTAGGTGGCGTATCCGGCCGCCGTCACCTTCTTCAACGCTTCGAACACCGCGCCGGTGGACGGGGCGGCGATCGCGGTGGTGAGTTCCCCGACCTTGAACACCTGATCGGGGTGCGCGGCGAGGTGAGCGGCGACCTGCCGGTACAGGTAGCCGGGCCGGCGGCCGCCGCCCGGATCCGGGGTGGGGGATGGGTGGTCGCTCCTGTCGGGCGGGGTTGCAGGGTCCATGCGGGGCCTCCTGTCGTAGGGGTTGGGCCCGCGCACCCCGTCTCCGGGTGCGCGGGCGATGGTGCGGTGTCCGCGCGGTGGAGAGACGGGCGGTGGACGGGGTCTCATCCCGTGGCAGGGACGGCCAGCGAGCTTTGTGAGGTGCTCGGGGCGCAGCCCAGAGGGCTGCCCGGATCAGCGGGGTCGCCGCCAGCGGGTGGTGGGCGACGACAAGGAACGCACCGAACCCGGCATCGATCAAGTCGAGCCGCGGCGGCGCGCGGCCGTGGGGTTAGCGGCGGCGGACGGTGACGTCGCCGCGGGGTCGGCGGGAGATCTGCACGGTCAGCCCGAACACGCTGCCGTCGGACAACTCCAGCCACACGCCCCGGTCGAGGGTCAGCACCCCGGCGTCGCGGTAGACGCGGGCGGAGGGGATGGTGACCGGGCCGGTGCGGTATGAAGGCAATGCGGGCATTTACCCGAGGGCGGTTGATCGCGACCAGTTGTACGACACCGCTGTGCCGGGTCACCGGCACAGCGGTGACGTTCTGGCTAACCGTTGCCGCGGTCGGGGGATAGATCGCGATGCCAAAGTCGGCACCTGGCCCGAGGTGGAGCCGAGCAGATCCATGTGGGGCTCGGTCGCAGCCAGGGACACTGGCGTCGATGTACACCAGCGGCCGCGCCGCTTGAACCTTTGTGCCCTGGATGCAGGAAAGCGATCCTGGTGCCGAGGATCACCGCGGTGCTCGTCATCCTCCCGGCCGGGATCGGCGTCGGCCTCGCGATCTGTCGACCGGTCGAGCCGGTCTCGTCGAGTCCGTGTTCGGCATGGTTCCCGGGGGTGTCGGTGAGATGGTCGCGGCCGTAGCCGGTTTGGGCGGCGACAGACCCTCGTGGCCGGCATGCATTTCGTACGCCTGCTCGTGGTGATCACCGCACTGCACTTCGCGGTGCGGTGGCTGCGCCGCGACGGAAAGGCCGACGGACCCGCCGAATGGGGGCCCGGTCAGGAACCCAGCACCAGCGCGAGGCGGACGTTGCGCGCCTCGCGCATGTGCTTCTTCGCCGCCGCCTCCGCGGCGTCCCCGTCGCTAGCGCGGATCGCGTCGATGATCGCCTGGTGCTCGGCGAGGACAGCCTCCGCCCGACCCTGCTTGGCGAAGGTGCTCACGGGGAGACGACGCACGGCGTGCTCCACCTGGGTGAGGAACCGTTCCAGGTAGGGGTTGCCCGCGGCGGTCCGCAACAGACGGTGGAACTCGAGATTCTCGCGGGCCAGTTCCGCGGCGCCGCCGCGGGCGGCGGCCAGCGACAGGCGCCCCTGTGCGGCCTCCAGCCCGGCGACCAGCTCGGGGGTGCAACGGACGGCCGCCAGCCGCCCGGCGACGCCTTCGAGATTTTCCCGCACCACGTACAGGGCGAGGATGTCCTCAAGCGATAGGCCGGCCACGACCGTCCCCTGGTGGGCTGTCTTGATGACCAAGCCCTCGTCGGCGAGCCGGCGGAGTGCCTCCCGGACCGGCGTGCGACTGACCTGAAGCGTACGGGCCAGTTCGTCTTCCCGCAGCCACGCGGACGGCTGCAGCGCGCCGTCGAGGATGGCCTCCCGGAGGGCGTTCGTTACCGCATCGGTCGTCCCGCCCCACGACGGTGCGTCTCGCAGGTACCGCGCGAGGTCGGCGTCCGCACCAGTGGTCGCGCTCCGGCCCCGCGTCGGAGGGGCGGCCTGGTCGGACTTCCGCGGCGACTTCTTCTTCGCCGTGGCCTTGCCTTGGGTGCTCTTGCTCTCCACAGACGCAACGGTACTGGATGCAGGTCGACTAGTGAATCCAAATCCTCTATGATTGAATGCAACTTGCATTCGCATTGGAGACAACGGAGGACGGGATGACGGCTCAGCGCCAGGTGATCGTGGTGGGAGGTGGCAACGCGGGTCTGTGCGCCGCGCTGTCGGCCCGGGAGCAGGGGGCGGCGGTGACGCTCCTCGAGCGGGCCCCGCAGGAAGCAAAGGGCGGCAACAGCACCTTCACCGCGGGGGCGATGCGGGTCGCGTACGACGGCGTGGACGACCTGATGACGTTGATGCCCGATCTTGACGAGTCGCAGCGGGCCATCACGGACTTCGGCTCCTACCCGAAGGAGGCCTTCCTCGACGACCTCGCTCGGGTCACCGAGTACCGGACCGACCCGGAGCTGGCCTCGCTGCTGGTCGAGGAGAGCCTGCCGACGTTGCAGTGGATGCAGCGCAAGGGCGTTCGGTTTTTGCCCATCTACGGACGGCAGGCGTTCCAGGTCGACGGTCGGTTCAAGTTCTGGGGCGGCCTGACGGTGGAGGCGTCCGGCGGCGGGCCCGGCCTGGTGGACGCACTGACCGGGGCAGCGCTGGACGCGGGGGTGGAGATCCGGTACGGCACCCGGGCGCTCTCGCTGATCGCCGATGACGAGGGCGTGCACGGCGTACGGGTTCGCCAGGACGGGCGTACCACCGAGCTCGCCGCCGACGCCGTCGTGCTGGCCAGCGGTGGCTTCCAGGCGAACACGGAGATGCGCGCCCGCTACCTCGGCCCGAACTGGGATCTGGCCAGGGTGCGCGGGACGATGTACGACACCGGGGACGGCATCAAGATGGCGCTCGAGATCGGTGCCAGCCCGGCGGGGAACTGGTCCGGCTGCCACGCCGTGGGCTGGGAGCGCAACGCCCCCGAGTTCGGCGACCTCGCGGTCGGCGACCATTTCCAGAAGCACAGCTACCCGTGGGGAATCATGGTCAACGCCCACGGCCGCCGCTTCGTGGACGAAGGCGCCGACTTCCGCAACTACACGTACGCCAAGTACGGCCGCGTCATCCTGGAGCAGCCCCAGCAGTTCGCCTGGCAGATCTTCGACGCGAAGGTGACGCACCTGCTGCGGGACGAGTACCGGATCCGCCAGGTGACGAAGGTGAAGGCCAACACCCTCGAAGAGCTCGCATACAAGCTCGAAGGGGTGGACCCGGAGGTGTTCCTCAAGGAGATCGCCGCCTACAACGCCGCGGTCGACGTCGACACGCCGTTCAACCCGAACGTGAAGGACGGACGAGGAACCCACGGCGTGGAGGTGCCGAAGACGAACTGGGCCAACCCCATCGACGAGGCGCCCTTCGAGGCATACCAGGTGACCTGCGGGATCACCTTCACCTTCGGCGGCCTGCGGATCGACACCTCTGCCCGCGTGCTGGACACAGATCTGAAGCCCATCCCCGGACTCTTCGCCGCTGGCGAACTGGTCGGCGGCATCTTCTACTTCAACTACCCGGGCGGCAGCGGCCTGACGAACGGCTCGGTGTTCGGCAAGATCGCCGGACGCGGTGCCGCCACGGCGGTGGCTGCGGCCTGACCGACCTGACCGGGCAGCGGAGCAGCTGGCTGAGATCGCGAACGAGGAAGGATCGGAACCGTGACCGTTGTAGTGGGGTAACTCCGTTCGCCTGAGGGACGAGCGGCGTTGCAGCGAGGAATCAAGGAGGCCAAACCTCTGGGCGCCCGTCTGGTCGTCGTCTCCGGTGAGCATGCGCACGTCGGCGGGGACTTCGACCCGAACCTGGAGCTGGTCGACGCCGAGCTGGACCGGCTGCGCGAACAGCTTGCGCGAGGGCGTGGACCATGAGGTCCGCCGGCTGGTGCGTGGCCGGGACGCGGCCGACGAACTCGTGGACGTCGCCGAGGAGACCGCCGCGGACCTAATCGTCATCGGTCTGCGCCGCCGCTCGGCGATGGGCAAGTTCCTCCTGGGCAGCAGCGCCCAGCGAATCCTGCTCGATGCCAACTGCCCCGTCCTCGCCGTCAAGGCGGCGGCCCGGCAGTCCTAGCGGGAGCGGGCAAGGGCGTACTGGCCGCGACAGGACCGGAAGACCCCGGCCTGTCGCGGCCAGTCGGCTTGTGACGCCCGCTCGACGACCCCGACGGGGACCACGGCAGCCGGGCGGCGGAGGAGGCCCGCCAGGAGGCGGAGTGGGTGGAGCAGACGCGCGGTGGTTCGATCCAAGTATCGCCCACCATCAATATCCGCAGGTAGGAAGCTCGTTGCCAGAGTTGCCGGTAACGAGCTTTTCTGCTAGCGCCCCTTACTTTGGGAGCAGTTTGGGAGCAGGGCGCCGAGTGAGCCGACCGGCCGTACCCAGCGACCTTCCGAGCAGGGTTGGGCGTGGGCCCGGTGGGGTCTCGGGCTGGTAGGGGAGAAGCAAGATCGGGAAGGTGGCGCCCACGGTGGTGGTCCCCCACTCTCGTCGAGTCTGGACCGCTGCGTCGTGGAGATCCTCCAAGATGCCGCCGCTGAACCGGCGCTGCGCCTTTCGTTCATCCGTGGCTACATTGGACCCGCGCCGTTGGTGGCGCCGATGCCGGCCGCCTGGCGGCGCTGACGATGAGGCGGCGGCCCGGGTCGGCGACCGGCATGGGTCGGTCGCGCCGAAACGCTCTGAGTTTCTTCGATCTGGAACGCGCGCCCAGCCCTGAATGTAAATCCGTGCTGGCGTGATCTTGCCGGCCGATGCAGTCATCGAGCGGGCGATCGCGGCATACCTGATCATGCTGAGAGGGCGGCGAATCGCGGCGCTGGCCCGGCATCGGTCCGGTGCCCGGTCACGCTGCTACCAGCAGATAGGGAGCATCGGACTAGTTGAGTCGGCCTGGAGCGCGGTGCCCGCGTTGCTGCTGGTCCGTTTCTCCAGGCCGCTCGCCGAACCCGCCGTGCGCGTCTCCGCGCAACGGGCTCTCCACGGTTGCTGTCGTCAGGCGTTGTCGGGTGCAGGCCAGGGGTCGGGGATCGCGCGTCGGCGGTAGCGGGTCACGGAGATGGCCCCTATCGGCCGGTGCTCGGTCCCGTCCGCGGTGATGGGTAGCCACCTGCCGGTCGGCATGGTGAACCGTTTGCGGACGGCCTTCCAGTTCCAGCGGTGCCGGTGCATGAGCATCCTGATCAGCCGTTGCCAGGCGAACCGATCCAGGGGGTGGAAGGTGTGCTTGGCGACGGCGTGCCGGAAGTAGGTGGCCCAGCCGTGCGTGACCTGGTTGAGCCTGGTCAGCACGGACCTCAGGTCCTGCTGTGATGTCCTGCGGGTCAGTGCTCGGATCTTCGCCTTCAGCGACCGGATCGGCCGCCGGGCGATGAACGTGTACACGTGCCACCGGTTCGAGCCTCGCTTGCGCCGCCACCGGATGTGGAAGCCGAGGAAGTCGAACCCGTCGCTCATGTGCACGATCCGCGTCTTGGCCGGCGACAAGCGCAGACCCAGCGGAGCGAGCACAGCGGCGACGTCCTCGCGCAGCGCCGCCATGTGGTCCTCGGTCCCGTGGACCAGGACCACGAAGTCGTCGGCGTAACGGACCAGCCGCCACGTCGGCAACCCACGGCTGCGCCGGTAGTTACGGCGACCGCTGGTCGACATCGCCTCGCCCGGCTTCCATGGCGCCGTCAGATGCTCGTCGAGCACCGACAACGCGATGTTGGCCAGCAGCGGAGACAGGATGCCGCCCTGCGGCGTGCCGGTGTGGGTGTTCCTCCGGTCACCGACCTCGGTGAGCACTCCGGCTTTGAGGAACGCCTTCACCAGCGCCAGCACGCGTTTGTCCTTCATCCTCGCTCGGACGCGGTCCATCAACGCGGTGTGGTCGATGGAGTCGAAGCACGCTTCGATGTCCGCGTCGAGCACCCACCGGTACCCGTTGGTGCCGTAGAGGTGGATGTCGGCGATCGCGTCCTGGGCCCGCCGCTGGGGTCGGAAGCCGTAGGAGACCGGCTCGAAGTCGGCCTCGAAGATCGGCTCCAGCACCAGCTTCAACGCCGCCTGCACGACCCGGTCCGCCACGGTCGGAATACCGAGCTTGCGGACCTTGCCCGACCCGCCGGGCTTCGGGATCTTGCGTTCCCGCACCGGCAGCGGCCGGAACGTGCCCGCCTTCAACTGGGCACGCAGGTCGGTCAGGAAACCCGGGACGCCGATCGACTCCTCGACGTGGGCGACGGTCAGGCCGTCGACGCCGGGAGTGCGGGCGCCCCGGTTACCGGCGACCCGCTCGAACGCCATGATCAGCGTCGCCGGGTCGTGCACGAGGTTGAACAGGTCATCGAACCGGCGGCCGGGATCGGCCGCCGCCCAACGATGAAGTTTGGCCTGCATCTCCGCTACCCGCCGAACCGGACTCTCGTCCGGGCGGGCGTCGCCGTTCGGCGGCGCGTCTTGCGGCATTACAGCATCCGTCCCTTCGCGTAACCGCTGCCGCCCTTCCCCATGTGCCGGGCTCTCCCCGGCTCGGAGTACTACGGCGGCTCCGCCCCACCTACGGACTCGCCTGGGGCCCTCGATCCGGAGGCGCTGTTCGAATGCACCATCCTCGGCCACGTGCTGCAGCACCGCCATGCGCAGTCTTCGCCCCAACGCCCGATCCCGCGTCGGGGGGAGCGGGACCCCGGCCGGCAGCCAGGCCCCAAAATCCGCATTGCGTTGGGCACCGCGGCGATAGCGACCAGTCGGGAGCCGGTTGCGACGTCGAGGACTGGCGACCGGCCACGGTGTCCGGGTGATCGAGGATGTAACGCGCGAGACTCTGCCCGCCGGTCCAGGCCGACGCCTAGAACGGCGGCGGGAGGAC
>NZ_JBSFYQ010000034.1:0-84514 GCF_053599855.1 Micromonospora sp. NPDC005161 | reverse complement strand
TCGTGGCCGGCGGTGGCGAGGGCGACGGAGAGGGCGTGGACGTGTCGGCCGAGGCCGCCGACGAGCACCGGCGGGTATTCCCAGGAGAGCATCAGGATGCGGCGGGTCTGCGGGGGGATCCCCGGGCCGGGCTGCGCCGGGACCTGGGGCCGGGAGGTCAGGGTGGGCCGGTGGGCCCGGTCCTTGGTGGCAGCGAGCTGCTCGTCGACCCGCAGGGTCGTCACATCAATCTCCGTCCATGCATGGTGGTACGCGCCGGCGTCGGTGGCGGCGGAGCGGGAGGTGGCGGGGTGGCCGAAGGCCGAGTGGGGTACGCGCGGGAGCGTCCCCGAACAAGCAAAGGGCATCGAGCGCCGTCGCGCATCCTCAGAAGGGACAAGGTGACGGAAGACACCTGAAGGCCTGGCGCGCATCAGACAGGTGCATTCCGGGCGTCCCCTGAAAGGATGGATTGGCGCCGCGGGGCGGGGGGCAATACCGACGTGCGCGCTGGGCCCACGCCGGTGCGCTCGTGGCGCGGTACGCACATGATCATGGTGCTGAAGGAGCGACATGCAGGTCTGGCCGGGCGAGCGGTACCCCCTGGGCGCCACCTACGACGGGATGGGCACCAACTTCGCCATCTTCTCGGAGCTGGCCGAGCGGGTGGAGCTGTGCCTCTTCGACGAGTGGGACACCGGCGCCGAGCGGCGGGTCGAGCTGCGTGAGGTGGACGCCTACGTCTGGCACGCGTACCTGCCGGGGATCGAGCCGGGGCAGCGCTACGGCTACCGGGTCCACGGGCCGTACGACCCGGCGAACGGGCTGCGCTGCAACCCGCACAAGCTGCTGCTCGACCCGTACGCCAAGGCGATCGACGGCGACGTGACGTGGGACCCGGCGGTCTACGACTACGACATGGCCGAGCCGGAACGGATGAACGAGACCGACTCGGCGCCGTTCATGCCCAAGTCGGTGGTGGTCAACCCGTACTTCGACTGGGGCAACGACAAGCCACCGCGCACCCCGTACCACCATTCGGTGATCTACGAGGCACACGTGCGGGGGCTGACCATGCGCCACCCGGACATCCCCGAGGAGCTGCGCGGCACGTACGCCGGCATCGCCTCCCCGCCGATGATCGAGCACCTGACCCGGCTCGGGGTGACCGCCATCGAGCTGATGCCCGTGCACCAGTTCATCCACGACAACCGGCTGGTCGACCTGGGGCTGCGCAACTACTGGGGCTACAACACCATCGGCTTCTTCGCCCCGCACCACGGCTACTCGGCGCTGGGCCGCCTGGGGCAGCAGGTGCAGGAGTTCCGGGGCATGGTCAAGGCGCTGCACGCGGCCGGCATCGAGGTCATCCTCGACGTGGTCTACAACCACACCGCCGAGGGCAACCACCTCGGGCCGACGCTGAGCTTCAAGGGCGTGGACGCCCCCAGCTACTACCGGCTCAGCGAGGAGGACCGCCGCTACTTCGTCGACTACACGGGCACCGGCAACAGCCTCAACGTGCGCAGCCCGCACTCACTTCAGCTGATCATGGATTCGCTGCGTTACTGGGTGGAGGAGATGCACGTCGACGGCTTCCGCTTCGACCTGGCCGCCACCCTGGCACGCGAGTTCTACGAGGTGGACCGGCTCTCCACCTTCTTCGAGGTGGTGCAGCAGGACCCGGTGGTCAGCCAGGTCAAGCTGATCGCCGAGCCGTGGGACGTGGGCCCCGGCGGCTACCAGGTGGGCAACTTCCCGCCGGTGTGGACCGAGTGGAATGGCAAGTACCGCGACACCGTGCGGGACTTCTGGCGTGGTGAGCCGGCCACCCTGGCCGAGTTCGCGTCCCGGATCTCCGGCTCCGCCGACCTCTACCAGGATGACGGCCGCCGCCCCTTCCACAGCATCAACTTCGTCACCGTCCACGACGGGTTCACTCTCAACGACCTGGTGTCGTACAACGACAAGCACAACGAGGCCAACGGTGAGGACAACCGGGACGGGGAGAGCCACAACCGGTCCTGGAACTGCGGGGTCGAGGGCGACACCGACGACGAGGCGGTGCTCGCCCTGCGGGCCAAGCAGCGGCGCAACTTTCTGGCCACGCTGATGCTCTCCCAGGGCGTGCCGATGATCGGCCACGGCGACGAGCTGGGCCGCACCCAGCACGGCAACAACAACGCGTACTGCCAGGACAGCGAACTGGCCTGGGTCGACTGGGACAACACCGACTCCCAGCTGCTGGAGTTCGTCCGGACGCTGACCGCGTTCCGGGCCCGGCACCAGGTGTTCCGCCGCCGCCGGTTCTTCACCGGCCTGCCGGTCGGCGGGCGCGAGGTCGACGAGCCGCTGCCGGACCTGGCCTGGTACACCCCGGACGGGCGGGAGATGACCGGCGACGACTGGGGCAACGACTTCGGCCGGTCGGTGGCGCTTTTCGTCAACGGCGAGGGCATCCGCGAGCGCGGCCAGTACGGCCAGCGCCACCACGACGCCTCGTTCCTGCTCTGCTTCAACGCCCACGACGCGCCGCTGGACTTCACCCTGCCCGGCAGCGAGTACGGCCAGAAGTGGGAACGGGTGATCAGCACCGCCGAACCCGAACCAGACGACGTCACGGTGATCAGCGCGGGTGGCACTGTCCGGGTGCCGGACCGTTCTCTGGTGGTGTTGGAAAGGATGATCTGAGATGGCGGTGCCCCCTCACACCGACAAGCCCAACAACGTCCGGACCACCTACCGCGTGCAGGTCCGCCCCGGCTTCGACCTGGACGCCACCGCCGAGATCGTCGACTACCTGGCCGATCTCGGCGTCAGCCACCTCTACAGCGCGCCGCTGCTGACCGCCACCCCCGGCTCGGCGCACGGCTACGACGTGGTCGACCACCGGGCGGTCAACCCGGAGCTGGGCGGTGAAGCCGCTCGGCAGCGGCTCCTGCGCGCGCTGCGCGACGCCAATCTCGGCCTGGTCGTCGACATCGTGCCCAACCACGCCGGGGTGGCCGTGCCGCCGGCCAACCCCGCCTGGTGGGACGTGCTGCGCCGGGGGCGCGCCTCGACGTACGCCGACTGGTTCGACATCGACTGGGACCGGGGCCGGCTGCTGCTGCCGGTGCTGGCTGACGCGCCGGACGCCCTAGACGACCTCAAGGTGGTCGACGGGGAGCTGCGCTACCACGAGCACCGGTTCCCCTTCGCCGACAGCACCGGCGACGGCAGCGCCCGCGAGGTGCACGAACGGCAGCACTACGAGCTGGCCTCCTGGCGGCGTGGTGACGCCGAGCTGACGTACCGCCGGTTCTTCGCCGTTTCGGACCTGGCGGGGCTGCGGGTGGAGGACCCGGCGGTGTTCGCCGCCACCCATGAGCTGATCCTGCGCTGGGCCGCCGCCGGGGAGGTCGACGGCATCCGGGTCGACCACCCGGACGGCCTGCGCGACCCCGGCGGCTACCTGGCCCGGCTGCGGGAGGCCGCGCCGGAGGCCTGGCTCGTGGTGGAGAAGATCCTGGAGTACGGCGAGGAACTGCCGGACTGGCCGGTGGACGGCACCACCGGCTACGACGCTCTCGCCGCGGTCGGCGGGCTCTTCGTCGACACCGACGCCGAGGGTGACTTCACGGTGCTGGACACCCGGCTGACCGGGCAGCACACCTCGTGGGAGGACCTGACCCACGCCACCAAGTTGGCCGCCGCCACCCGGTTGCTCGCCGCCGAGCTGACGCGGCTGGCCGCCCTCGCCCCCGAGGTGCCAACCGAGCAGGCCCGCGCGGCGCTCGCCGAGCTGGCCGCCGCGTTCGCCGTGTATCGGGGCTACCCGCCGCACGGCGACCAGCACCTTGCCGCCGCCCGCTCCGAGGCGGGCCGGCGCCGCCCGGATCTGACCACCGCCCTGGACGGGGTCACCCGCCGGCTGCGCGACCCCGACGACGAGCTGGCCCAGCGTTTCCCCCAGTTCACCGGCGCGGTGATGGCCAAGGGCGTGGAGGACACCGCCTACTACCGCTGGACCCGGTTCGTGGCGCTCAACGAGGTCGGCGACAGCCCCGCCCACTTCGGGGTGCCGCCGGCGGAGTTCCACCGCTTCGCCGCCGCCCGGCAGGTCCGTTGGCCGGCGAGCATGACCACCGTCTCCACCCACGACACCAAACGCGGCGAGGACGTTCGCGCCCGCCTGGCCGTGCTCAGCGAGCTGCCGGGCCGCTGGGCCGAGCAGGTCAAGAGCTGGATGGAGTACGCGCCGCTGCCCGACCCGGCCTTCGCCCACCTGCTCTGGCAGACCGCCGTCGGCGCCTGGCCGATCGAACGGGAGCGGCTGCACACGTACGTCGAGAAGGCCGCGCGGGAGGCGTCGACCTCGACCAGTTGGGCGGACCCCGACCCGGTCTTCGAGCAGGCGCTGCACGCCGTGGTCGATTTGATGTACGACGACCCGAGCCTGCACGACGAGCTGACCGAGCTCGCGACGGCGATCACCCCGGCCGGCTGGTCCAACTCGCTGGGCCAGAAGCTGGTGCAGCTCGCCATGCCCGGTGTTCCGGACACCTACCAGGGCACCGAGCTGTGGGACAACTCCCTCGTCGACCCCGACAACCGCCGCCCGGTCGACTTCTCCGTACGCCGGGAGATGCTGGCGCGTCTGGACGGCGGCTGGCGTCCCCCGGTGGACGACAGCGGCGCCGCGAAGCTGCTGGTGGTCTCGCGGGCCCTGCGGCTGCGCCGGGCGCACCCGGAGCTGTTCACCGGCTACCGGTCGGTGCCGGCGCACGGGCCGGAGGGGCGGTTCGCGGTGGCCTTCGACCGGGGCGGCGCGATCGCGGTGGCCACCCGCCTGCCGCTGGGCCTGGCCCGTGTCGGTGGCTGGTGTGACACAGTCCTGTCGCTTCCCGTTAACGAGGTGAAGGACCTGTTCACCGGCCGCGTCTACAGTGGCGGGGAGACCTCCGTGGCCGACCTGCTGGCCGACTATCCCGTCGCACTGCTGGCTCCTCCCACCGCTTCCGTGGAGGCTGCGAGATGACCGAATTCACCGTGTGGGCGCCGGACGCCACCCGGGTCCGGCTGCGCCTGCCGGGCGACGTCGACCACGAGATGCGCGCCGCCCCCGACGGCTGGTGGCGGGTCGAGGTGCCCGACGCCGGGCTCGACTACTCCTTTCTGCTGAACGACGACGAAACCCCGCTGCCCGACCCCCGGTCGCCGTGGCAACCTGCGGGTGTGCACGGGCCCAGCCGACGCTACGACCACGCCGCCTTCGAGTGGACCGACGACTCGTGGACGGGCCGCCAACTGCCCGGCAGCATCCTCTACGAGCTGCACATCGGCACCTTCACCCCGGAGGGCACCTTCGACGCGGCCATCGACCGCCTCGACCACCTCGTCTCCCTCGGCGTCGACCTGATCGAACTGCTCCCGGTCAACGCCTTCAACGGCGAACACAACTGGGGGTACGACGGCGTCTGCTGGTACGCCCCACACCAGCCCTATGGCGGCCCGGACGGCCTGAAACGGCTCGTCGACGGCGCCCACGCCAAGGGGCTGGGGGTGATCCTCGACGTCGTCTACAACCATTTCGGGCCCTCCGGGGCCTACGCGCCGCGGTTCGGGCCGTACCTCGCCGAGCAGAGCAACAGTTGGGGCCGCTCGGTCAACCTGGACGGCCCGCACTCCGACGAGGTACGCCGCTACATCATCGACAGCGTGCTCATGTGGCTGCGCGACTACCACGTCGACGGGCTGCGCCTGGACGCCGTACACGCCCTGCCCGACACCCGGGCGGTTTCGCTGCTCGAAGAGTTGGCCATCGAGGTGGAGTCTTTGTCGACGCACCTGGGCCGCCCGCTGTCGCTGATCGCCGAATCCGACCTCAACGATCCACGGCTCATCACCCCTCGTGAGGCGGGCGGCTTCGGGCTGCATGCCCAGTGGAACGACGACGCGCACCACGCGCTGCACACCCTGCTGACGGGGGAGCGGCAGGGCTACTACGGCGACTTCGGGTCGCTGGAGACGCTGACGGACGTGCTGACCGGCGGGTTCTTCCACGCGGGCACCTGGTCCAGCTTCCGCAACCGGCATCACGGGCGGCCTCTGGACTCGCGGGTTCCTGGTCATCGGCTGGTGGCCTATCTGCAGAACCACGACCAGATCGGCAACCGAGCCACCGGGGATCGGATCTCAGCTTCGCTGTCGCCCTCGTTGTTGCGGGTGGGGGCTGTGCTGCTGCTGACCGCGCCGTTTACTCCCATGTTGTTCATGGGGGAGGAGTGGGCGGCATCTACGCCGTGGCAGTTCTTCACGTCGCATCCGGAGCCTGAGTTGGCTACTGCGGTGGCTCTTGGGCGGCGGCGGGAGTTTGCCTCGCACGGGTGGGCTGAGGGGGACGTGCCTGATCCGCAGGACCCGCAGACGTTTGTGCGGTCGCGGTTGGACTGGGCGGAGCTGGACAAGCCCGAGCATCGGGAGATGTTGGCGTTCTACCAGCGGTTGATCGCGCTGCGTCGGAGCCTTCCGGATCTGTCTGATCCTCGGCTGCACGCGGTCAGCGTGCAGCATGGGGACCAGTTCCTGCTGATGCGGCGGGGAGACACGCTGGTTGTCGCCAACCTGGCTGGGCGGGGGCAGGGGGTGTCGCTGCCTGGGGTGGCGCGGCGGGTGCTGCTGGCCACAGGAGAGGGGGTCACGGTGATGCGGGACCGGATCGAGTTGCCGGCGGAGACGGCGGCAATCGTCGCGCTCTGAACAATGCGTGAATGCCAGCGGACAACGGTAGAGCCACACGTCACGCGGAGTCAGCCCGCCCAGACGCCGTTCCAGCAGCGCAACACCAGATCCTTGCCCACCCTGCCCTCGTGCAAGCGTTCTAACCCCGTGGTCGTCGCCCGCGCCGCCGGCTGGGGTCAGCGCACATGCAGGAGCAACCAGGAGGTTACGCGGGCAAAAGAAGCACCATTCTTGCTACTACACATCGCTTGGCTGATCGCGACCAATTGCGTTCTTGTAAGTGTCCGGATCTGACCACCGTGGCGGAGATCCAGCCGCAGCAGAACGTCCGGGTGATGTTCGACCCCGCCGGGCACCCCTTCTGCCTGTGTCTTGACCAAGCATGAGGGGCTGACTTCAGACAACGGGAGCGGTGATCATTTCGCGGCCAGGACGATCTTGGATCTGTCGGGCGGGCGGCATACTCTGAGCGCCGTCCGCGCTGTGAGGGAGAGTCGTGACAAGCAGGTTCACCGAGTTGGCCGTTGACTGCCACGATCCGGAGAGGCTCGCGGCCTTCTGGTGCGAGGTCCTGGACTTCCAGGTGATCGACCGGGGCGAGGGCAAGGTCGAGATCGGCTCCTGGGTGCCGACCGTCGAGGATGTCCGGGCCCGCCAGATGGCGCCCACCCTGGTGTTCATCCAGGTGCCCGAGGGCAAAACCGTGAAGAACAGGCTGCACCTTGACGTCAGTCCGATCGACGGCAGCACCGACGACGAGGTGACCAGATTGCTCAGCCTCGGCGCCACCAGGACGGATGTGGGCCAGGGCGCGGGCCGGAACTGGGTGGTCATGGCAGACCCCGAGGGCAACGAGTTCTGCGTCCTGCGCACCTTGGCACCGCAGAACTAGGCCGCGCGCGGGCCGCGGACGAGCGCGGCAGAAGCGGACAAATAGCATACTTGGGGCATGCTTTCCAGGAGCGATGGCCCGAGGCTCGCGCGTCAACCGGGCCGACTGGTGGCTTTCAGCGACGCTGTCTTCGCCATCGCCGTGACGCTTCTCGTGCTGGAGATCCAACCGCCGGAGGATTTCGGGCATCTCCTGCGGGGCCTCGGGGCGTTGTGGTCGTCATACCTGGCGTACGCGCTGAGCTTCCTGCTCATCGGGCAGGTGTGGGTCAACCATCACGTCATGTTCGACCGGGTCCGGCACGCCGACCATGGGGTGTTGTTCCTCAACACGTTGCTCTTGATGGTCATCGCGTTCCTGCCGTTCTCCACGTCGCTGCTCGCCGGCTCATTACGCGCGGAGCAGGGCCTGCGTACGGCGGTCGTCGTCTACGGCGCCACACTGTGGACGGGGGCAGCCCTGTTCAACATCATTTGGGCCTATCTCCGTCGCGCCAAACTGCTGGACCCCAGCCTCGGCCCCTTCGGCGTCCGGGCCATCGGCCGCCGATTCGCGCTCGCCCTGATCTGGATCGGCTCCGGCATCCTCGTCGGCACGTTCGTGCCGATCGCGGGCGTCGCCATCATCGCCGGCTTCCTACCCGCCTACTACCTACCCATCCGCGGCGAGTACGGCGAGGACCACAAGGCCAGCGACTGATCGCTCGCCGCCCCTGAAACGGGCCCGGCGTGAGCTGCGCACAGCCTGCCGCCGGGCCCGCTGGGACGCCGCGCCTACTTCGCCAACCCGAATCCACCGAGTACGGTCTTGAAGTTGTCGGCCAGGATCTGACGAATCTGCTGGCCATGCGGCGTGGCCCAGTCCTTGGCGAGTTCGCCGAGGACCGCGGCGGTGGTGGTCAGGGTGACGCCGGCCTGCGTCATGCGCAGTCGCGCCACCTCCTCGGAGATCTGGAACACCGATCCTCCGGCGTCGAGCACCGCGTAGACGTCGTATCCGGCCCGCTTGGCGCTGAGCGCGGTGTAGATCAGGCAGCCGTCGTTGGTGGTGCCGGCCATGATCAGGGTCCGGCGGCCGGTGGCCTCGACGGCCCGTACGAAGTTCGGGTCGTCCCAGGAGTCGATGATGCCGGTGCGTTTGATCCGGTTCGCGTAGGCCTCCGGGTTGATCTCCTCGAGCCCGGGCATCCACCAGTCCTGGTTGTCGTCCTCGGTGCTGCTGGTCCAGACGTTGGGGATGTCGAGGACCTTCGCCGCCTTCACCAGGGTGATGCTGTTCAACTTGGCGACGTCGGGCGACTGGGTCTTGATGAACCCCATCGAGATGACCTGGTGGTCGATCAGGATCAGAGCACTGTCCTGCGCCTGCAGATCTGACATGGCTGTTAACTCCAATTCGGTGTGGCGGACCCTCGTGGGTCCGTGTCTGCTGCCCCGAGCGGTCGGCTCGGGTTGATACGGGGAATCCGTCGCCTGGGGCGAGCGGCTCACATGGTGCGGTCGGGTACCGCGCACCCGTCCGGGGCGCAGATGCCCTCGGCGTCGGCGATAACCGGCAGTGGCTGCGGAGTGGGATGACTCTCGTCCCACGCCTTGGCCATGACCGCGAGCAGGTCGTCGAGGCCGATCGCCCCGGGCACCGCGAAGCGGCCGTCGAACACGAGGAACGGCGCGCCGCGAGCCCCGAGGCGCTGTGCCTCGCGCTGATCGGCTGCCACCCGGGCCCGGTAGCGGCGGCTGCGCAGGGCCTCGGCGGCCCCGGCGCGGTCCAGGCCCACCTCGGCGGCGAAGTCGAGGACCTCCTCGGTCGTCCACAGCTTGCGGGCCTGCCCGAAGTGCGCCCGGAACATGGCCGACCAGATCTCGTTGCCGCGGCCCTGGTCGGTCGCGTAGGCGAGCAGCTCGTGGGCGAAGTCCGTCGGGCCGAGCGTGCGGTCGACCGCGCGGTAGGGCGTCAGGCCCTCCGCCTTGGCGGCCCGCTCGATCGGCCGCAGGACCCGGTCCACGGTCGTCGCGGGGGCCCCGGCGATCTTGATCAACTCCCGTTGACTGACACCCTCACGGGGCAGGTCGGGATGTAGCTGGAACGACCGGTGGATCACCTGCACCTGGTCGCCATGCTCGAACTGGTCCAGGGCCTGGTGGAGCCGGTGATCCATCAGCCCGCAGTACGGGCAGACGATGTCCGACCAGAACTCGATCTTCATGGCGCTCCTCCTCGTTTCTCACTTCCTGTTCGTAGCCCCATGATGCATTAGAATCGGAGAGCCACAAAAGGTACATTCATGTGCGTGGCAACCGGCTGACGGAGGGGTAGTGGGTATGAGTGCTGAGGATCTTCGACGGAGGCGTACCAACGTCCGGGCGAACGTCCGGGCCGCGCCAGGGCCCTGTGCGCACTGGAACGACCAGGACGCCGACTTCATCCGCGAGGTCCTGGATCTCGTCGGCGACAAGTGGAGCGTGTTGATCATCGGTACGCTCGCCGACGGCCCCATCCGCTACTCGAACCTGGGCGACGCGATCCCCGGCATCTCTCAGCGCATGCTCACGCTGACCTTGAAGCACCTGCAGCGCACCGGCCTCGTCACCCGGACCTCCTACCCGGAAGTCCCGCCCCGCGTCGAGTACGCCCTCACCGCACTGGGCACGTCGCTGCTCTCCACCGTCCTGGCCCTGGCCGCCTGGTCCGCCGACCACCACGTCGAAATCCGCCGCCACCAGACGGAGTACGACAACACGGCAACCTAGATCCGGCCTCTGTCAGACCGATCGCGCAGACGAGGGGCCGACCAGGCCGGTCGGGGCATACTCGGTATGCTCTGCGGCCATGCGACCTGGTGACCGGACGGTGGCGCTCGCTTCCGTGGTGGGCGGATTCCTGCTCGGCTTCCTCGACTTCTGCTGGATCAAGTGGCTGCCGTACCCCATCGCCGAACTCGGCAACTCCACCGCGACCTGGGCGGTCGCCGCCTTCTTCTTCGGCTACTGGGCGCGGTCCGGGCGGCTGCGTTCGGCACTCGGCGCCGCCGTCCTGCTCGTCGTCGCGGTGCCCAGCTACTACCTCGCGGCGGCACTCCTGCAAGGCGACGACCTCGCGATGCTCTGGGCGCCGTCGTCGCTGGTCTGGATGCTCTTCGGCGTGCTCGCCGGAGTGGTCTTCGGCACCGGCGGGACCTGGGCGTGCGGCGCGGGGTGGCGGCAGGTCGTCGGGATCGCGCTGCCGGCCGCCGTGTTCTTCGAGGAGGCGGCCCGGTTCGCCGGCAAGACGACCGACCCCAACTACCCGGCCGGCGCGTGGTGGAACGTGGCCATCGACCTTGCGCTGGGCCTGCTGATCGTGGTGCTGACCGGCGGGTCGAACCGTCGGCGGGCGCTCGCCGTCGCGGTTGCCGTGCCACTGGCCGGCGCGATTCTGGTGAGCTTCGCGGTGGCCGGCGGAACCTTCTCGTCGGCCGGTTGACGCCGCGCGCATCGGCGACGCCCTAGCACCGCGTCACGTCCACCCGCTCCCACCAGCGGAATATCGAACGGCGGCCGCCGCACTAGAGTCGGTGCGACGCGGATCCGGATCGATGGCAGCGACCTTCCGGGGCGGCGCGCCGGTGCGGAAGCCGACGCGCTGCGGCTCGGCAACGTGCACGTCGGGGTCCAGCGCAAGGCCGAGGTGGTCGATCAGGTGCCGGCCGACGCGGCGACGGCGACCTGGCGCTTCGAGGTGTCCAGCCGGGAGATCGACGGGATGCTGGATGTCGGAGGGCCGTGGGTGCACGGGCGTCCCGGAGCACGGTTCCTGTACCTGAGCTGGGGCGCGGTGACCGAGGACGGCTTCGCGATGTTCAGGCGGGCGAAGTTGATGTTCACCGACATCCCGACCGAGCTGCTCCGCGCCGCACACGAGGGCAGCGGGACGCTGGTCGGCCGAGTCGGGTTGACCGATGCCGCAGGCGGGCCGCTGTGCGCTCGGGTCCACCCTCCCGCCATCGCCTGGACGGTGGAGTGACCGCCCGAAGGTCACAGCTGGGCGACGACCACCCTGGTGGCCTGGGCGATGAGGGCGTCGTCGTGGGTGGCGTCCTTCTCGTCGCGGCTGGACAGCACGGCGAGGACGATCGGGGCGCGGTCGGGCGGCCAGATCACGGCGATGTCGTTGCGGGTGCCGTACCCCCCGGTGCCGGTCTTGTCCCCGACGACCCAGCCCTCGGGCACCCCGGCACGGATCAGCGCCCCACCGGTGGTGTTACCCCGCAGCCAGCCGCGCAGAAGGTCGCGGTCCGCGGGCTCCAAGGCGTCCCCCACGGCGTACGCCCGAAGGTCGTCGGCCAGAGCCCGCGCGGTGCTGGTGTCCCGCTTGTCACCCGGCGTCGCCTCGTTGAGTTCGGTCTCGTAGCGGGCCGCGTCGGTGACCGTGTCACCGACCTCGCGCAGCTCCTTCTCGAACCGCTGCGGCCCCCCGAGGTGACGCAGCAGCAGGTTGCCAGCCGTGTTGTCGCTGTAGCGCACGGCGGCGTCGGCGACGGCGCGCAGGCTCATGCCCTCGGCGACGTGCTTCTCGGTGATCGGTGAGTACGACACCAGGTCCTGCGCCGAGTACCGCACCACACGATCCAGCTCGGCGTCCGTGGTCTCGTCCAGCACCTCGGCGGCGGCCAACGCCTTCCACGTCGAGGCGTACGCGAATCGCTCGTCGGCCCGGTACTCCACCCTGCGACCAGTGCCCGTGTCGACGCCGTAGATCCCCAGCCGCGCCTCGAACGTCTTCTCCAACCGCTGGAACTCCTGCTGGGCGGCCGGCGACGGAGTGACCGTCACCTCCGTGCCCGGCGTCCGCACCTCGGCTGCGTCACCGGTGCTGCACGCCCCCAACGAAACCAGGGTCGACGCCGTGGCCATCGCGGTCGCCAGACGTCGTACGGACGCAGCCATCGTCGTTCCTCCTCGTGTGCCGTCGACCCGCACCGTAAAGCACCGTGCTGGCCTCAGTACGGCAGATCGATGCCCTGGCGACGGGCGAACTCGCGGTGGGCGGTGACGACCGTGTCGATGAAGGAGGCGGCCATCTCGTCGGCCCGCAGCACCCGGGTCGTTTCGACCTTGAAGTTCTCGTCGCAGTAGCGTTCGGCGTTGCGGACGCAGGGCTGCGCCTCCAGAGCGTCCCGGAGCAGATCCACGGGCTCGTCCCCGGTGTCGACGATGAACTTGACGCCGTCGCCGAAGCTCAACTCCCAGTGCAGCCCGTCGTCGGTACCGACCCAGAGCTGCCGGGAGAGCGCGTCGCGGCTCTGGGCGAAAACCTCCCGCATCACGCTGTCGTCCGAGCAGATCGCCGGAATGACGCTCGGGGTGCGGCCGGTGGCCGCGGCGACCGGAGGGAAGCCGGCGAGTCGGTCGACGCGGTAGAGGACGTAGCCCGGGTCGCCGGTGGGGTCCTCGGACTCGACGTCGGGCACCGCGTAGGGGGGTGGTTCAACTGTCATGGGCGCATGTTCCTTCGTGGTGAACGCGTCGGGGGCCGGGCTGGCGGCCCGGCCCCCGACGAACCCGGCTAGCTCAGCGGGAAGTGAATGGTGAAGGGGATGTTGTTCTTCTTCAAACAATCGAGCACAAGATCCGATGGGCCGAGTGAGTTATACCCACCGTGTGGCATGAAGTGCCAGTGTGCTCCCTTGATCTTTGTGTCCCGGAATTGTGGGTTGATCTTGTTGTCCGCCAGGATCTTGTCCTGGTTGGCCGGGTCGGCGTACCACCTGTCCTCATCGCACTGAACGAGGTTGTGACGGTCGTGTTCGGTCGGGACGCCGGTCTTGACCTCGTGGATGACCCAGCCTTCAGGGCTGTACTCGCCATAGTCGGTCGACCGGCCGCTGGGCTCGAACTGCCCTGGCACGCCGGCCTGCCTCAGCCAGAGTTGGGGCCGGCCGCGAGTGGTGTCGTCACGGTATCCCATGAGTTCGTCGACGAAGATGTTCTGACCGTCGTTACGGCCCGTGGCCCACCTGACGTCGGGGCCGGGGACGTGCAGATTCCGCCCGTTGCTGCCCACCGCCTTGAGCGCGAGGTGGATCTTCTGGAGATCGGTGCGCTCACCTCTGAACAGCCGATCGAAGTTGCCCTTGCTGATTTTGCCGCTGGCGGCGGCCGCCATACCCTCCGGTTCGACGAGGGCTGCCCAGACCTCCGGCATGATGAGCTCGTAGGTGAGCTCCTTGACGGTGTCGGGGATCTTGTCGTACTTGGCGACGAGCCGGGCCGCCGGCATGAGGCGGTGGGTGTACTTGAGGACGAACTTCGCGACCTTGGCGGGGAGCGCGACCGCGTCACCGACGTAGGGGACGACGCCGAGGATGCTGAGACCCGCGCTGACCCACTCGCCGTGGATGAGCGCGGCGATGGTGTCGCGGATGTCGGCGAGCCCGCCGAGGATCCAGCCGACGACCGGGATGACGCTCAGCCCGCCGCCACACAGGTTGCCCGCGAGCCACGCCATCGAGTCCTTCTCGGCGAAGTCGCCGGCGAACATGCCGAGCAGGAAGTCGGAGACGTACGTCCATTTGCTGATCTGCTCGTCGAATCGGCCAGGGTCGAGGCCCTGGGACTCGGCGTTGGCGACCTCGTAGTCGTCGCGCAGACCATCCCCGTCGGTGTCCTGAACACGTGGGTTGATCGAGAGGTCGTCCTCGGTGAAGTCCGAGAGCCCGTCGCCGTCGGTGTCGACGTTGGCGGGATCGGTGAGGCCGTCCTCCTCCACAAGGTCCGGCAGGCCGTCGCCGTCGGTGTCGGTGTCCGTGGGGACGGGGACGATCGGCGGGACGTCGCCGGGTGTCGGCGGAGCGCGTGGCTGGTCGGCGACGAGCGGATTGCTGCCCTGGGCCACCTCGGCACCGTCAGTGGCGCCGTCGCCGTCGGTGTCCGGGTTGGTGGGCGAGGTGCCGAGCCGCTGCTCGTCGAGGTTGGTGAGGCCATCGCCGTCGACGTCCTCCGCGCCGTCGGCGACCCCGTCCTGATCGCTGTCGACGGCGTTGGGCCGGGTCCAGCCGGCCAACTCGGTGATCTCGAACTTGTCGGTCAACCCGTCGCCGTCGGAGTCGACCAGCAGCGGGCTGGACCCGAACCGCAGCTCGATCACATCGATGACCCCGTCGTCATCGTGGTCGCCGTTGTAGGTGATGCCCAGCCGGGTCAGCACGCGGAAGCCGTTGTCCCAGGCTTTCGCCGCGTGGACCGTCGCCGGGGTCGGATTGGCCTTGGCCAGCATGGTGTCGGCCTTGGCCAGGCTGACCTTGGCCGCGTCCAGGTCCGCGAACGCCTGGGCCAGGCCAGCCGGGGCGGGCGCGGGCGGCAGGCTGGCCCGGAACGGCCCGATCGTCGCCTCGGCATCCTGGATCGCGGCGTCCGCCAGCAGGCGCAACCCGGACAAGCTCTCCACCAGCGCAACCACATGTGCCTGCTCGGCCTCGCCGTTGGGCGGGCTGGCGCCGGTGAGCCGGCTCTTGAGGAACGACTCCAGGTGTTGGAGGTTGTCGAACACCGTCGCACCGTCGCCGGCGCTCTTGAGCCGTGCACCGTCGAAATACCGGCTCTCGACGTCCGCCAGCACCGGGGCGATCCGGCTGTCTCCCAGCCCGCCCTCCACGTACGGCCGTAGGGCCTGGACGGACTCGGTGATGTAGACCTTCGCGTCGCGGGTGTACTTGGCGGTGGGGATCTTGGCGACCTCCACCTCCCACAGGCGTTTCTCCCCTGCCGACGCCGGGGCGGCGACGAGCCCCACCTGTGCGGCGACCAGTGCCGCAACCACTGCGGCGAGTCTTGACCGCAATCGTCTTCTGTGTCTCACCGACACCTCCGTCTATGCGTCCCGAACAAATATTTCGCTAAGATATCCACCGAGATCGTTGTTCGAAGTCCCGCCGGAATTAGCCGCCTATGCGTGCGCGCCTATGTCTATGGCGGGTTAAAGTGGCATCCCGTGCGGCTTACAGGTACGGCCGCGTGATGATCTCGATGGCGTGCCCCGCCGGGTCGAAGAAGTAGAAGCCCCGCCCGCCGTGCTCGGTGTTGGTCTCGCCCTCCCGCTTCATCTGCGGGTCGGCCCAGTACGTGATGCCGCGCCCCTCGATGCGCGCCAGGCACCGCGCGAACAACTCGTCGTCGACGAGAAACGCGTAGTGCTGCATCTGGATGTCCACCGGCGGCTCGGCGAACTGGAGCAGCACGCCCTCGTCGAGCAGGACGTTGGCGAACGGTCCCCACGATGGCGCCTCCGGCAGCTCGAACAGCTCCCGGTAGAACGCGGCCGACGCGCTCTTGTCCTTTGTGGCGATGATGGTGTGGTTGAACGTGACTGCCATGTGTGCCGTCTTCCCGGTCGATCCGAAGACCCGACCGGAAGCCCGCGGCGTCCACCAACCGCACCGATGACAAAGCCCCGAGGGCGCCGACGCCCCGGACTCCGCGCGAGACACACGTACGTCGTGTTGATCTCGGCGTGGCGGCTGAAGTAGCCACAACCTCCGGGGGGTAGGCCCATCTGGGGCGCGATGGAACGCTAACACGGCCGGCGCGGACATCACCGCCGCGTGCAAGGCGGCCGGCGTCAGCGTGACCTTCTGACCGTCGTCGCTCACCCGACGTCAGCCAGCGTGGCGCGTCTCGCCACCCTGGCCGGCGTCGGCCGTTGAAGCGTGCGGATCACTCGAAGAACTTGATGCTGAACCCGGTGTCGGTCGTCGGGCCGGGCACGTTGGCGCGGCGGTAGGTGGTGTTTCCCCACCAGCAGAAGGTGCCGGTGTACCAGTAGCGGTTCGCCCACGAGTACGGGGTGCCCTTCGGCACGGCGTGGAACATCAGCGGGAACCTCGGCCCAGCGGGCGGGCTCGTGGCGATGTCGCCGTTGAGCAGGACGAAACTGTGGTGGCCGGGGCCGTCGACGTGCAGGGTGGGGTCCCAGCCGGCCATCATGGTGGCCCGGTTCGAGCCGAACAGGCAGCCGTTCGACTTGTACCAGTCCCACACGTAGGTCGGGTCGCCGCCGGCCCGCAGGCGCAGGTCGGCGAGGCAGTACTGGTTGCTCCAACTGCCGTTGGCGGAGTAGACGATGTGCAGCTGCCCGTTGGGGTCCCTGATCGCCTCGGGGGCCTCGTTGATGTACGGGTTGCCGACGACGCGTTCCCAGCTCTCCCGGGGCTGCGAGATGATGAACCGGTTGCCCGTCGTTGTGAGCGGGTCGCTCATCCGGCTGAGGTAGATGTTCTGCTCGACGTTGGTGTCGCCCCACCCCGACCAGACGAACCACCGCTGCCCGTTGAAGGTGAACAGGCTGCCGTCGATGGCCCACTTGCCGCCGGGCAGCGCGAGCTGCCGCTCGGCCGTGTAGCCGGTGGCCGGCGACGCCGAGCTGATCGCGTACATGCGGTGTGCTGGGCCGCGCCCGGCCGAGAAGTAGATGTAGTAGCGGCCGCCGTCGGTGACGATCTCCGGAGCCCAGACCTCGCCCAGGTTGCGGGCGTCCGACCACACCCGGTGGGCGGGAGCGGCGGCCAGCCCGTCGGTCGACGATGCCTGGCGGACGGCGATCCCGCCGTCGAGCGACTGGACGGAGATGTACGTGCCGCCGACGCGGATCACGCTCGGATCGGCGGCCCGCAGGCTGGTCTGCCCGGCCACCGCCGGCCCGGCACCGGCGGCGGACAGGCCGGTGGCGAGCACGGCGGCCAGTACGGCGGAGAGGAATCTGGTGTTCACCCGTACACCTCCACCTCGTAGAGACGTGCGGCCCCGTCGGTGGTCTGGGTCGGGGTGAGCACGTTCACCCGTACGTACCGGCCACTGGCCGAGACCGGATGCTCGCTGACGTCGGCGGTGTTGCCCCGAACCTGCGCCGCGGTCGTCCAGGTGGCGGCGTCAGGGGACACCTGAAGGTCGAAGTCCCGGGTGTTCCAGGCCGGGTTCTCGCCTCCCGCCCCGGCGTGCAGGACGCGGATGCTGGTGATCGCGCGGGTCGCGCCCAGGTCGATCCGCAGGAACTTGCTGGCGCCGGTCGAGCACCACTTGTCGGTGTTGCCGCCCGAGGTGCTGCCGTTGACGGCCTTCTCCGGCCCCTCGGTGCTGGCGCACTGGGAGTCGGCGACGGCCGGCCGGTTCAGCGCGAGGTTGGTGGCCGCCGCGCCGCCGTACACCTCGAACTCGGCGATGCGGGCGGCGCCGTTGCCGTTGTTGGTGGGGGTGGTGATGGCGAGCCGGACGTAGCGCGCGGTCACCGCCCCGATCGGATGGTAGGTGCGGCTGGACCGGTTGCCGGTCACCGTTGCGCGGGTCGTCCAGGTGGTGCCGTCGGAGCTGGTCTGGATGGTGAAGGCGGCGGTGTTCCAGCCGGTGGTCTCGCCGCCGAGCCCGACGTGCTTGACGACGAAGGACCGCACCGTCTGGTTGGCGCCGAGGTCGACCTGGAGGGTCTTCGTGCCAGCGGCGAGGGAGCACCACTTGCTGGTGCTGCCGAGCCGCCCGTCGAACGCCTTCTCCGGACCCTCGGCGCTGTTGCAGGCGGCGGAGCCGGTGGCGGGCCTGCCGGCGGCGAGGTTGGTGCCCAGGTCCGGGGCGGCCGGCGGCGGGGTGAACCCGTCGTTGAACGACGGCGGCACGTTGGCCGGGTCAGTGCCCCAGGACGACGGCGCACCGCCCATCGTGTACGCCAGGGTGCCGCCCCCGGCGATGTCCGCGTACCGCAGCCAGGTCCGCTGCGTCGACGTGCCGTTCACCGAGAGGCCCTGGACGTACTGGTTGCCCTGGCCGGCGGCGGGAGCGGTGATCTGGAGATCCCCGGTGGGCCGGTCGACCAGCATCGAGGGGAAGAGCGGGCCGTGCAGGGCGAGGGTGTCCGCGCCCGGCGTCGGCGGGTACATGCCGAGCGCCGACCAGACGAACCACGCCGAGGTGGCGCCGAGGTCGTCGTTGCCGGGCAGGCCGCCGGGGCCGGTGGTGAACGACTCATTCATGATCCGTCGTACGGCGGCGCTCGTGCCGGCCGGTGCCGCCGCGAAGTGGTACGCCCACGGCACGCCGTGCTCCGGCTCGTTGCCGATGTAGAAGTACGGCTGCGACTGCCCGCCGTTGGTCTGGGTGAAGTGGTGGTCCAGCCGCTGGATCGCGGTCTGCCGCCCACCCATCAGGTTGATCAGGCCGGCGAAGTTGTACGGGACCATCCAGGTGTACTGCGAGGCGTTGCCCTCGACGAAGTTCGACTGGCTGGCCGGGTCGAGTGGCCAGGGCCAGGTGCCGTCGGCGTTGCGCGGGTGCACGTAGCTCGACTCGGTGTTGAAGGTGTTGCGCCACCACTGGGCGCGCGTCATGTGCGTGTTGTACGTGGCGGTGTCGCCCAGCGCGCGGGCGAACTGAGCGACGGCGAAGTCGCTCGCCGAGTACTCCAACGAGTCGGACGGATCGCCGTCGATGTACTGGCGTTGCACGTAGCCGCTCTGGCGGCCCCGGATCGGGCTGCCCTGGGTGGTGCCGCCGGCCGAGCCCTTCTTCATCAGCGCCAGGGCCGCGGCGGTGTCGAAGTCACGGACACCGAACTGGTAGATGCTGTCCACGATGATCGGCCCCGGGTCGCCGGTCATCACGAACGCCTCGTTGTAGTTGTGTGACCACTTCGGCAGCAGGCCGCCCTGCTGGCCGTCGAGCACCATCGACTTCGCGATGTCGGCGGCCTCCTGCGGCGCGAGGTAGGCGATCAGCGACGCCCACGAGCGGTAGATGTCCCACCCGGAGTAGTTCTGGTACACCGGATGGCTCGCGCTGTGGATGGCGTTGTCGAAGCCGCGGTACTGCCCGTTGACGTCGTTGGAGATGTTGGGATTGATGAAGACGCGGTAGAGCGCGGTGTAGAACTTCTGCAGGTCGGCGGCCGTGCCGCCGGTGGCCTGGATCCGGTTCAGGACGCTGTTCCACTGGGCGTCGGCGTTGGTGCGGACGGTGTCGAAGGCGAAGCCCGACTGTTCGGCGGCCAGGTTGGCGGCGGCGCCCGCCTGGCTGACGAAGGAGATCCCGATCTTGACCTGCACGACCGCGTTGCCGGACGTGTCGAAGGTGAGATAGCCGCCCGAGTTCGTGCCGCTGACGTTGGTGCCGCCGGCGGTGACGGTGC
This sequence comes from Micromonospora sp. NPDC005161, assembly GCF_053599855.1. Taxonomy (NCBI): domain Bacteria; kingdom Bacillati; phylum Actinomycetota; class Actinomycetes; order Micromonosporales; family Micromonosporaceae; genus Micromonospora; species Micromonospora sp. NPDC005161. Next base: position 64,776 of record NZ_JBSFYQ010000034.1, on the reverse strand, counting down.
CACCGAGCCAGGTGCCGGTGCCGCTCGGCGCGCGGTCGAACTCCATCCGGTAGAAGATCTGGTACGTCTTCGAGCTGCCGCAGAAGCCACCGCCGGTGACGCTGCCGGTCACGGTCGAGCCGTTGATCGCGAGCGAGCCGGCCCGGTTGCCGGTGGCGCTGCGACTGGTGTTGATCAGCACTCGGGCGCTGGTGGTGGACGGGTAGGTCAGTCGCAGGGCGGCCGTGCGGGTGGTGGCCGAGGCCTCCACCCTGGTGTTGCCGTAGTTGCTGAGCACCGCCTGGTAGAAACCGGGCCGGGCCTGCTCCTGGCTCTTGTTCTGGCTGGCGCGGTAGGACGTCCAGGCGGTGCCCGGCGAGGAGCCGAGAGCGCCGGTGATCGGCAGGATGCCGAGGTCCTCGTTGTTGGCGCAGCCGGCCCCGTTGAAGTGGGTGAGGCTGAACTCCTCGATCTGAGTGTCACTGAACCGGTACCCCGACGGTGAGGCGGTCGGGGTGTCCGGGCTGAGCTGCACCATCCCGAACGGCTGGATCGGGCCGGGGACGGTGCTGCCGCCGGCGCCTCCGCCGACTGGGTTCGGTGCGTTGCTGTCGTCGGTGCCGATGAACGGGTTGACGAACGAGGTGAGGTTGAGCGGCGCCGCGGCGGCGGGCGCGGCGACGGCGACGAGGACGGACGTGCCGGTGATGGCTGTCGCCAGCAGGCTGAGCAGACGGGACGGGCCTGATCGGGGCATGAGGCGGACCCTCCTTCGAGGTGACGACGCCCGGATGACATCGTTGTCATAGATGGGCGTCGAACTCCTGTGTAGGCCCTCGATGAGGAGACTGTCAATGGGCCGGACGTGTGGCGGGGCTGCCGCCACACGTCCGCCCCTGCTCAGGGTGCGAGCCTGAAACGCGTCCAGCTGGTCGCGTCCGTGGTGAGCAGGAGGTGGTCCGGCTCGCCCGTCGACCCGTCGTCCCGGCCGAAGAGCCAGGCGTACCCGGGGGCGACGCTGAGCGTGCCGACGACCGGCCCGTACTCCCGGGCGAGTGTGAAGTGCCGCCCGTCGTCCCTGCTGACCAGCAGCGTCGCGCGGCGTTCGGCCTCGGTGCCACCGCCCGGCGTGATCGCCAGCAGGGACCCGTCGGACCCGACCGTGAGGTCCCACTGCGTCCGCTTCGGCAGGTCCGCGCCGGTGTCGGTCCAGGTCTTCCCACCGTCCGTGGTTCTCCGCAGCCGCCACGCGCCGCCCGCCGTCGATGGCTCGGTCAGCACGTATCCCTCCCGGTCGTCGACCCCCACGATCGCCGCCACGCTGCTGTCCTCACCCACCTCCCAGGTGGTCCAGGTCGCGCCCCGGTCGGAGCTGCGGGCGACGGTCGCTCCCGAGGGGCTCGGCATCTGGTACGTCGCCCAGATCGTGCCGTCTGGGCTGGGGTAGAGGCTGAAGAGCGGACGCCACGACGGTGCCTTGCCGGTCAGCCGGTACACGGTCCCGCTCGACGGATCCACGGCCAGCGGCTCCTGCAGGGCTCCACAGCCGAACCCGCAGAAGACCGGCCGGGCCGTCGCCGGGAACGTGGGAACAGCCACGATCGCCTCGTTCCCGTCCCGCCAGGTACGGCCGTAGTCGGTGGAGAGGCGGAGCAGTCCCGCGTCGCTGACCAGGTAGGACCGTTCGCTGAGCACGGAGAACTCAAGGTCCCACACCGTCGGCGTGGGGTTGGCCGCGCATCTGGTGCCCTGGAACCGGGCCGCGTCCCAGTCCGACCAGCTCCGGCCCCGGTTGTCGGTGAGCGCGAACCGCAGGAGGCAGTCGTTCCGTCGCACGTCCACACCGGAGTCCGGACCGGTCAGCGTGAAGTCGCCGGACTGGTCGGGGCGAGGTGCCGGCTCGTGCGGCCCCACCGGATCGACCCGGTCCGGCCCCGTCACCAGCGGTGCGACGCTCACGCCGGCCAGTGCGACCAGCGCGGTCGCCACCAGCGCCACCGACCGCTGCCGGCGGAACCGGGCCGTGGAGCGCAACGCCTCCAGGGGCGGCGGCTGTCGGACGGCCTCGGCGACGGTCTCCACGTCGAACCCGGAGAACTCACGAACGGGCATCGATCCTCCCGGTGTCCGTGGTGTCGGTGAGCAGCGCCGCCAGGGCGTGTCGCCCGCGGGAGAGCCGGGACTTCACCGTCCCGGCCGAAACGCCCAGCGTGGCGGCGACCTCGTCCACCGGCAGGTCGACGAGGTAGTGCAGGGCGAGCGCCTGCCGCTGCCCCTCGGGCAGCCCGCGCAGCGCGGCGAGCAGGGCGAGGTGCTCCGGCGAGTGGTCCGCGACCGCCGGCGGTGGGCCGATCCGACGCAGCAGCCCATCGAGTACGCGCCGACGCCGGTACCGGCTGCGCGCCACGTTCACCGCGACGCGGCGCAGCCACGCCTCCGGGTTCTCCAGCTCGGCGAAACGTCGGGGCGTGGCCAGCGCCTTGGTGAACGCCTCCTGGACCGCCTCCTGCGCCTCGTTCAGGTCGCCCGTCACCGCGTACAACTGGACCACCAGACGCCGGAAACAGCTGGCGTAAAGCTCGGAGATCAGATCACCGTCGGACACCGCCACCCCCCTTCTTCCACCAGTTCCACCAACGGGCGGGGGAGAAGGTTCCGGTGGCCGGTCAGAATATGTCCGGTCAGGGACAACCTCCGGGAAGGGACCACCCGTGCCGACCTACCGCCAACCAGGCACCGTCATCACCGACCATCGCTTCCAGGTGCCGCTCGACCACGCGGACCCGGCCGGCGAGCGGATCGAGGTGTACGCCCGCGAGGTCGTGGCCGCCGGCAAGCAGCACGAGCCGCTGCCCTGGCTGCTCTTCCTACAGGGCGGGCCCGGCGGCCGGTCACCGCGCCCGGTGGGCCGGGACAGCTGGCTGGACCGGGCGCTGGACGACTACCGGGTGCTGCTGCTGGACCAGCGCGGCACCGGCCGGTCCACCCCCGCCGACCGGCACACGCTGCCGCGGCGCGGAGACGCCGCCGCGCAGGCCCGGTATCTGGCGCACTTCCGGGCCGACTCGATCGTCCGCGACTGCGAGCTGATCCGCCGCGAACTCCTCGGCGAGGACGGGCGGTGGAGCCTGCTCGGCCAGAGCTACGGCGGCTTCTGCACCCTCACCTACCTGTCGTACGCGCCGCAGGGCGTCGGCGAGGCCCTCGTGACCGGCGGTCTGCCCGGCCTGCGCAGCACGGCGCAGCACGTCTACCGGGCCGCCTACCCGCGCGTGCAGCGCAAGGTCGAGGCGCACTACACGCGCTACCCGGAGGACGTCGAGACCGTCCGGGCCGTCGTGCGGCACCTGCGGGAGCGGGAGGTGCGCCTGCCCGGCGGTGGGCTGCTGACCGCCGAAGCGTTCCAGGCGATCGGCATCACGCTGGGCACCGGCAACGGGTCGCACACCCTGCACTACCTGCTCGAAGACGCCTTCCTGCCCGGGGTACCCGGCCCGCAGCTCTCCGACCCGTTCCTCGCCGAGGTCCAGGGGCCACCTGTCGTACGCGAGCCGCCCGCTCTACGCGCTGCTGCACGAGTCGATCTACGGCCAGCGTTCGGTGTCGCCGGCCGCCACCGGGTGGGCGGCCGAGACGGTACGGGCCGAGTTCCCGCAGTTCGACCCCGACCGGGCGTTGGCGGAGGGCCGACCGGTGCTGCTGACCGGCGAGATGATCTACCCGTGGATGGTTGGCACCGATCCGTCGCTGGAACCGCTGGGCGAGGCGGCGGAGCTGCTGGCGCGGCGCACGGACTGGCCGGACCTGTACGACCCGCAGCAGTTGGCCCGCAACGAGGTGCCGGTCGCCGCCGCGATCTACCACGACGACATGTACGTCGACACCGACGACTCGTTGGCCACCGCGCGAGCGGTGCGCGGCCTGCGCCCCTGGATCACCAACGAGTACGAGCACGACGGCCTGCGGGTGAGCGAGGGCCGCGTCCTCGACCGGCTGATCCGCATGGTTCGCGGCGAGATGTGAGGTCCTTCCCGCCCGACGGCCGGGTGTCCGGGTCGACGGGCGACCCCGTTTGCGGTCAGGGAGCCTGGGAACTCGCCCCGTTCGTCCGCCGGCAGGCCTGACGGCCGGTCGAGAAGACGGAAGGAGCGGGTCATGGAGTACGAGCAGATGATCGCCACGGTACGGAAGCGCGCGGGCCTCGGCGAGAACGAGGCCGTGCGGTCCATACAGGCCGTCCTGTCGGTGCTCGGCGAACGACTCGCCGGACAGGAGGCCGACCACCTCGCGGCACAGCTACCGAAGGGGTTGGACGCGTCGGTCACCCGTAACCCGCAGGGCCGTCGGTGGGACGTCGGCGAGTTCCTGAAGAACGTCGGTGACCGGGAGCAGGTCGCGAACGCGGACCAGGTACGTCAACACGCCCAGGCGGTGTTGCGTACCGTGGCCGAGGCGCTCGACGACGACCAGCGTCACGACCTGCTCGCCCAGCTTCCCGGCGGCATCACCGATCTCTTCGGAGTTCCCACCCCGCGCGGCTGAGCACCGCAGAGCCGCGCCCGCCGGCGGAGCAGGTCAGGTCTTGCGGACCGCGCTGGTGAAGCCGGCGATGAAGAGGGTGGCGAAGCTCCAGGCGAGCAGTTGCAGGATCCAGCCGGCGATGATGAGGATCTGACCGGCAGCGGCGTCGGTGGGTTGGCAGCGGTCGCGGGCGCCGGTCCTGAGCAGTGGGGTGCCGAGGTCGAGGCCGACACCGATCTGGTCGATGGTCGTGCAGGCGGCGGCAGCGCTGGTGACCGGCTTCTGCGCGAGGCCGCCGTGGTGGCCGCCGATGACGCTGAGGGTGACGGCGAGCGCCAGTGTGGCGAGGAGCATGAGCAGGGCACGCCAGGGCTGGTAGCCGTAGCCGAGGGTGATGCCGATGAGACGACCCCACGCCCGTTCGGCGACGGTCAGCCCGGCGCGCTGAATCTGGTCGCGGCGTTGGGCGATGAGGACGGTGCGGGCGTCGCGGTCGTGGCCCACGGCCCGGTAGGCGGCGGCGAGGTGCTGGTAGGGCTGGGCGCTGTAACGGGGCGTGTGCTCGCGCAGCAGGGTCAACCAGTCCGGCAGTGACGCGGGGCGCGGCAGGCCGCTGTAGGTGAGCCCGTCCAGTTCGATCAGCGGTCCCGGACCGCGCGCCGTGCGCGTCACCCGACCGGTGTCGAAGCGGAGACCGCCGGCGATCCTCGCTCCGGCCAGCGCCAGCACCGCCACCTCGTCACCGCCGCTGGTGGCGTCGAATCCGTCATCCAGGAGCACGTCCTGGTCGACCCGGACGCTGTTGAGGTCGAGGGCGGGGCCGATCGTGTTCTCCAGTCGCGCGCCGCCGCAGGCCAGGATTCCGCCGATGTGTGCGCCGGCCAGGCCGATGGTGCCCCACTCGCTGGTGCTGGTGGCGGTGAAACCGTCGTCCAGGGCCACGTCCCGGTCGACCCTGAGGACGTCGCCGTCGAGGACCGGTCCGGCGGTGTTCGTCAGCCGCGCACCGCCGGCGCTCAACGAGCCGATGTGGGCGCCGAGCAGCCGGACGGTGCCCTGCTCGCTGGCGCTGCTGGCGGTGAAGCCGTTCGACAGCAGCACGTCCTGGTCGACCCGGAGGTTGTCGGCGTTGAGCGCCGGCCCGGCGGTGTTCTCCAGCCGTGCCCCACGGCAGTTGAGCTGCCCGCCGATGTGGGCGCCGAGCAGCCGGACGGTGCCGCGTGCGCTGGGACTGCTGGCGGCGAACCCGTCATTGAGGAACACGCTCTGGTCGGCCCGGAGGCCGTCGGCGTCCAGGGCGGGGCCCGAGCTGTTGTCCAACCGCGCTCCGCGGCAGTCCAACGTGCCGACGCGTGCGCCGGCGAGCCGAACGGTGCCGGCGGCGGCATCAGCGGTGGCCGTGCTCCCGTCAAGTGAGAGCACCCACGCGGTGCAGCGGGTGGCGTCGAGTGCCGCGTCCGCGGAACCGGGCGCCTGCTCGATGCGGCACCCGGTCAGGGCCACCGCTGCCAGCCGAGCGTTGCGAAGGTTCACGCCGCTGGGCAGGAGGCAGTCGCGCAGCTCCAGCGCCAGCTCACTGGCGATGTTCTCCAGATCGATCTGGCCGGCGATCCGTGCTCCGCGCAGCCGCAGGCCGTGCGGGTCGGGCGCGTCGACCACCCGGCCGCGGACCAGGTCACGGATGAGCGAAGCGGAGATCGTCCGGTCGTCGCCCCAGGACCGCATCGCCGCAACACCGACCGGCCCGTCACCGGCCAGATCCAGCACCTCGCCGCGGGCGACGGACTCGATCAGTCGCTGCTCCACCGGACTGTGCGTCGCGCCGTTCGCATCCCGCACCCGCTGCGCGCCCACTGACGTCATGGCACCCATCATCAACGACAGGTACGCGAGCGGCCCGCGCCACGACGCGGCTCGGCCGGAAAACGGTCGTGCCACGCACCATCACACGTCGGCGAGATCGGTCAGGTCGACGACCAGGCCGTTGCCCCGGCGGTCGCCGCGGCGCGGGCGTACTCGTTGGGGATATGACCGTGTGTCATAAATATGCCTCTGAGGTATGACGTTCACAGGGGACATCGCCCCCGGACGAGCCCCGCACGACGCCTCGGACCAGCCGGCGCTGCGCCGGCTACCGGGGACGGACTCCCGGCTCCACCGTCAGCGTCCCCGCCACGGCGTCGATCGTGGCCCGCGAGCCGAGCGGAACGGTGAGCTGGCCGTTGCCGTGGCCCAGCCGGAGCCCGCCGAGGACCGGTACGCCCAGGTCGTAGAGGCGGTCCTTCAGGACCGCCGCCGCGTCCCATTCGTTCGGACCACCGACACTGTTGGTGATCTGCCCGATGGCCACCCCGGCGACCCGGGACAGCACGCCCACCCGGCGCAACTCGGTCAGCATCCGGTCGATGCTGTACGGCGCCTCGTCCACGTCCTCGAAGAACAGGATGGCGTTGTCGAACTTCGGGGCGTCAGCGGCGCCCAGCGAGGTGGAGATCAGCGTGAGGCAACCGCCGAGCAGGGGACCCGTCGCCCGGCCCGGCACCAGCACGGGCGCCGCCGTCTCGGCGGGATCCCGGGCGATGGTGACGGGTGCGGTCGTCATCACCGCCCGGCGAAGCGACTCGGCCGACTCCGGGCCGGTGCGGCTGTCGCTCCAGTTGACCATCGGGCCGTAGAAGGTGACCAGCCCGGCCTCGCGCCAGAGCCGGCCGTGGATGCTGGTGATGTCACTGAACCCGACGACCACCCTGGGATCGCGACGGAGCCCGGCCACACTGATCCGATCGACGATCCGTTGGGTGCCGTAGCCGCCACGGGCGGCGAAGACACCACGGACCCCGGGATCGTTGAGCGCCGCGTTCAGGTCGGCCAGCCGCTGCGCGTCGGTGCCGGCCAGATAGCCGTACCTGGCGAAGACGTGCGTGCCCAGCTCGACCACCAGGCCCCAGCTCCGCAGGATCTCCACACCGCGGGCCATGTTGTCCGGGTTGGGAGTGCCGCCGGGCGACACGACCCGGACCCGGTCACCGGGCACCAGCACCGGCGCACGCAACGCGCGCTTCGGGCCACCCGGCGCGGCGGACGCCGCCTCGGCCGTGCCGGCAAGCAACGCGGCACCGGCAGCGCCGGCCCCGACACCCAGCACGTGCCGTCGGGACAGGGTGCGGTCCGTTCCGGAAGCACTCACAGGCGGTCCCCTCATCGACATCGATGTCCGCGCCGCACCAGCCTACGACACGCGTCGATGGCAGTGGGGGTCCAAAAAGGACGCGTGCGCCGCACCGGCGGCGTCGCCAGCCGTAACCTGACGTCAGCACGGGTTCGACTACCGCGACGACAACGAGGAGTCCTTGACCCATGATCAGGCTGGCTGACATCCGTAGCTACGCGATGGCTCTGCCGGAGGTCGTCGAGAAGCCGCACTTCCGGCTGCCCGGCTTCCGCGTCGCGGACAAGCTCCTCGCTCACCTGGAGAAGGGCGACGCGCACGCGATCGTGTGTGTCGGGCAGGCGGAGGCCAGCACGGCGGCCGAGGATCAGCCGGACATCTACGAGGAGGTGTGGCGGAACGGCCGGATCTTCGTGGGCCTCCGCGTCGACCTGTCCAAGGTCACCGAGGACCGCATGCGGGAGCTGATCGAGCACGCCTGGCGCAACCGTGCGCCGAAGCGACTCGTCGCCGCGCATGACAGCCGCTGACGGTCCCGGCCACAACGTCCTTGCCGCCACCGAGGAGGGAAACGGCGTGATGGAGAACGAGCGACAGTCAGCGCCTGGCGCGACGTACGCGGGCGGGGAACCCACGGTGCGACTGCGGCCGGTCGCCGAGGCCGACCTGGAGATGTTCCGACGGTTCTGCACCGAGCCGGGGCTGATCGGGCTGGACTGGTCCGGCTTTCGGGACCCGGGCGCACCGGCGCGGCGGTTCGCCGCCGACGGCTGGCTGGGCGCCGACGACGGGCGGCTCATCGTCCAGGTCGAGCCGGACCAGGCCGCCGCCGGCTTGGTCAGCTACGTCTCCGGGTGCTACAGCGGCAGGGCGTCGTACTGGGAGATCGGGATCGTGTTGCTGCCGGCGTGGCGCGGACGCGGCATCGGCTGGCGAGCCCAGGCGCTGCTCTGCGACTACCTGTTCCAGCACAGCCCGGCGCAGCGCATCCAGGCCGGCACCCACCCGGAGAACGTCGCCGAGCAGCGGTCGCTGGAGAAGGCCGGCTTCCAGCTCGAAGGCGTCGTGCGGGCCTGCGAGTTTCGGGCCGGGCGGTGGCGCGACGGGTACCTCTACAGCCGGCTGCGCGACGACCCGTCACCCTGGGACCGACCGGGGGAGTGACGACGCCCGCTCAGGGGATGGGCCACTCGTGCACCGGCCGGTTGCTGTGCATCAGCGTCACGTAGTGCCGGACCACCTCGCGCAGCGCCGCCGGCCGGTCCAGGTGGTCGGCGGACTCCAGCCGGTGCAGCGTCTCCACCTGCCACGTCGCGCCGTTGCGGCCGGTCAGGCAGCGCTGCTCGATGATGCCCAGCAGCCGGTCACGCTCGCCCGGGTCGAGCCCCCAGCGGTCCAGGCCGTGATGCGCCATCGGCAGCAGCCGGCGCAGCACCAGCTCGGTGACCGGCAGGTAGCCGAGGCCGGGCCAGAAGACCTGGGCGTCGATGCCGTACCGGGCGCAGCTGGTGAAGTTCTCCTCGGCGGCGCTGAACGACATCTGCGACCACAACGGCCGGTCCGACTCGGCCAGGGCCCGGACCAGTCCGAAGTAGAAGGCGCCGTTGGCGATGGTGTCCAGCACCGTGGGCCCGGCGGGCAGCACCCGGTTCTCCACCCGCAGGTGCGGCCGGCCGCGCGACACGTCGTACACCGGCCGGTTCCACCGGTAGACCGTGCCGTTGTGCAGCCGCAGCTCGGCGAGCCTGGGCACCTCACCGGCGGCCAGCGCCTGCGCCGGGTCCTCCGGGTCGCAGACCGGCAGCAGTGCCGGGAAGTAGCGCACGTTCTCCTCGAACAGGTCGAACACGTTGGTGATCCAGCGCTCGCCGAACCAGACCCGGGGCCGTACGCCCTGGGCCTTGATCTCCTCCGACCGGGTGTCGGTGGCCTGCTGGAACAGCGGGATGCGGGTCTCCCGCCACAGCTCCCGGCCGAAGAACAGCGGCGCGTTCGCGCCGAGGGCGACCTGGATGCCGGCGATGGCCTGGGCGGCGTTCCAGTAGTCGGCGAACTGCGCCGGGCTCACCTGAAGGTGGAACTGGGTGCTGGTGCAGGCCGCCTCCGGGGTGATCGTGTCGGCGGTGACCGCCAACCGTTCCACCCCGCTGATGGCGATCGGCAGGTCCTCGCCACGGGCGGCGAAGATCTGCTCGTTGAGCAGCGCGTACCGGGGGTTGTGCGAGAGCGTCTCGGCGGTCAGGTGCTCGGGGCGCAACGTCGGCAGGATGCCGATCATGACCATGTGGGCGCCGATCGCGCGGGCCTTCTCCTCGGCGGCGTTGAGGCTGGCCCGCACGTGCTCCTCGAACTCGGCGGTGCCGGTGCCGGTAAGCCGGCGGGGCGCCACGTTGATCTCGATGTTGAACTGGCCCAGCTCGGTCTGGAAGCTCGGGTCGGCGATCTCCGCCAGCACGTCGGCGTTGCGCATCGCCGGCATCGACGCCTGGTCGACCAGGTTCAGCTCGATCTCCAGCCCCGTCAGTGGCCGGTCGATGTCGAACCGCGACTCGCGCAGCATCTCGGCGAAGACGTCCAGGCAACGGCGGACCTTGTCCCGGTAGCGGGCCCGGTCCTCTCGGCTGAAGGTCCGTACGCCGACATCCTCGCCCATGGTCACCACCCTGTCACCGCTGGTCCCCCTAACCTCGCACGTGTCGAGCGAGCGGGGAAGACCCGATGGTCCCTTCCTACCCACCTGTGAGCCCGGTGATCCCTGTCGCGCCCGCGTGGTCCGCTCCGGCGCGGCCGGCGCGCACCGCTAGCATTGCCGCCCGAGAGGTGGTGGCGTGGGAATGCGTGAGAAGGTGACCCGGCTCTTCGTCGCGGCGGCGATCGCCGAGGCGTGCTCGTGGCTGGCCCTGCTGGTCGGCATGGTGGTCAAGTACGGTCCGCCGGAGAACGAGCTGGGCGTCAAGATCTTCGGCCCGATCCACGGCGGCCTGTTCGTCGCGTACGTCCTGCTGGTGCTGGCGGTGGCCCGGCTGCACCGGTGGAGCCTGCTGGCCACGGTCGTGGCGCTGGCCTGCGCGGTGCCGCCGTTCGCCACCCTGGTCTTCGAGCGCTGGGCCCGCCGTCGGGGCATGCTCGAGTCCGCCCGCCGACCGGCCCGCGAGCCCGCCCCGGTCGGCTGAGCGGCACGTCGCGCTGATCCGCCGGCCGCGCTGACCGGTCAGTCGGGCAGGAAGTCGGCGAGTACGGCGGCGAGAGCCTCCGGCGCCTCCTCGGCCATGTGGTGGCCCGAGTCGATCGACGTGGCCCGGACGTCGTCGGCCCACTCCCGCCAGATCGCCGCCGGGTCGCCGTGCAGCTCCACCATGTCGTCGCGCTCGGCCCAGACGAACAGCAGCGGGCAGCCGATCTTCCGCCCGGCGGCGCGGTCCGCGTCGTCGCCCGCCCGGTCCGGGCCGAGGCCCGCCCGGTAGTCCTCGCACATCGCGTGGACCGTGGCCGGGTCGTGGATCGCCCGGGAGTAGTCCGCGTACGCCTCCTCGCCCATCTCGGCGGGGGAGCCGCCGTACCAGGCGTCCGGATCCGCGTTGATCACCCGTTCCGCCGGCTTGTCGGTCTGGCCGAGGAAGAATCAGTGCCACCAGCGGGCGGCGAAACGGGCGTCGCAGCCGACCAGTGCGGCACCGATCGGCACCCCGTCGAGCACACCGAGCCGGCTGACCCGATCCGGGTGGTCCAGCGCGGTGCGCATCGCCGCGTACGCGCCGCGGTCGTGGCCGACCACCGCGGCCCGCTCGTGGCCGAGCGCGTCGAGCAGCGCGACCACGTCGTGGGCCATCGCCCGCTTGGCGTACGCGGAGTGGTCGGCGGTCTCCGCCGGCTTCGTCGACCCGCCGTACCCGCGCAGGTCGGGGCAGATCACCGTGTGTCGCTCGGCGAGCAGCGGCGCCACCCGGTGCCAGGTCGCGTGGGTACGGGGGTGGCCGTGCAGCAGCACCACCGGCGAGCCGGACCCGCCGTGGCGCACCCGCAGGCGCACCGGGCCGACGTCGATCTCGTCGAGGGTGAATCCGGGAAACATGCCGATGCCGGTGCGCACCCCGCCGGGCGCGGAAACCCGGGCCCGGCTGGTCAGGTCAGCGCGGAGCAGGCCGCGACGCCGGCGAGCAGCAGCGCGCCCAGCACCGCCTGCAACAGCAGCGGCGGGCCGAGATGCGACCAGAGCGTCGCGGTACGCGGGGTGAGCAGCTGCCCGGTGGTGAGGTTAACGATCCGCTCGATCCGGGGTGGCAGCTCCGGGTCGCGTTGCGGGCGCAGGGTCAGCTGCACCTGGTCGGCGGGGTGCAGGGCGCTCTGCGGCAGGTGGCCGTGCAGCTCCACCTCGCAGAGCTGGTTGGCGGTGTTGCGCAGCCGCACCGCTGTGACCAGGTATTCCGGGCCCTGCTTCAGCTCCTTCCAGCGCCGCCGGGTGCCGCCGCTCCCGGCGGAGAAGAGCGAGCGCAGCAGCAGGGCGGGGAGCGCGGCGAACGCGGCTGCGGCGAGCACCACGACCAGCACCGGCTGGCCGATGCGCACCTCGCGCGTGTAGCCGTCGAGCAGGCGGACCAACCGCCCGGTGACGATCCGCTCTGTCGGGTGCACGATCCGTCTGGTATCGAGTCCGCTGTCCATCTCCACCACCGAGAGTCCGCTTCTGTTCACGCATCGTATCGACGTCCCCGGTTGAACGACGTGAATGAAACCTGGTCACGGGCTCACGGCCGCGAGGTGACATCCCGGGCGACCCGGGTAAGCGGGGGGCCGAGCTGGAAAGGGGTCGAGCATGCAGCTGTCCTTCCTGCGCCCGCTCTACGACCGACCCGGGCCGTGGTGCTCGGTGTACCTGGACGCCTCCGCCGACACGGAGGACGCCCACCAGGCGCTGGCACTGCGCTGGCGTGCCCTGGCGCGTCAACTGACCGACCAGGGCGCGGACGAGGCGACCGTCGCCGCGCTGGACCGGGTGATCCGTGGCCACGACCCGATGGTCGGCGACTACGGCCTCGCGGTCTTCGCCACCCGCGGCCGGGTGGTGCTCTCCGAGTACCTCTCCGCGCCACCACTGAGCGACCTGGCGAGTTACGCGCCACTGCCGCATGTGATGCCGTTGCTCGCCCAGCGCGGCGAGCAGGTGGCGTGGGTGCGGGTGCTGGCCGACCGGACCGGCGCGGACGCCATCGCGATCAGCGCCGGCGGTGTGCCCCGGAAGGCGCACGTCGTCGGCCGGGAGACCTTCCAGGTGCGCCGGGTGCAGCCCGGCGGCTGGTCCCAGGACATCTACCAGAAGGCCGCCATGGAGGCCTGGCACCACAACGCCGGCGACGTCACCGCGGCGACCGTGGAGCTGGCCGAGAAGGTCGGCGCGGAGGTGGTGGTGGTGGCCGGCGATGTCCGGGCCACCGGGATGATCGCCGCCCAGATGCCGGAGCGTTGGCAGGACCTCATGGTGCGCACCGACGCGGGCTCGCGGGCCGGCGGCGCCGACCAGACGCTGCTGGACGACCTCACCGTGCAGACCATCGCCGAGGTCGCCGATCAGCGGATCAGCGCCGCGCTGGACCGGTTCGGCGTGCAGGAGGACGTCGGCGCCGGGCTCGACGCGGTCGTCTCGGCCCTGCAACGCAACCAGGTGGACACCATGCTGATCGTGGACGATCCGTCGGCCAACGGCGAGCTGTGGGTCGGCCCCGAGCCGACCGAGATCGCCGTCGACCCGGGGCAGCTGGCGGCGATGTCGGTGACCGACCCGCAACGGGTCCGTGCCGACGCGGCCCTGGTCCGGGCGCTGGTCGGCACCGACGCGGCGCTGACCGTGCTGGACCCGGACGAGGCGCCCGAGCTCAGCGACGGCGTCGGCGCGGTCCTGCGGTACGTCGATGCCAGCACGCCCGGGCGCGGCAATGGCTGAGCGCAGCGTGGCCGACCTGGTGGTGGAGCGGCTCCTGGCCTGGCGGGTGCCACGCGCCTTCGGGTACCCGGGCGCGGCGATCGCCCCGCTGGTCCAGGCGCTGGACCGCACGGGCGGCGACCCGGCGTTCGTCCCGGCCCGGCACGAGGAGACCGCCTCCTTCATGGCCACTGGGCACGCCAAGTTCACCGGCGGCATCGGGGTCTGCCTGGCCACCCAGGGGCCCAGCGCGGTCCAGCTGCTCAACGGCCTCTACGACGCCAAGTTGGACAGCACGCCGGTGGTGGCGATCATCGGCGAGGACATCTCCGGGCCGCTCGGCGGCGCGCACCAGCAGATCGGGCTCAGCCGGCTCTTCGCGGACGTGTGCAACCAGTTCGTGCAGTACGGCCGCAGACCCGAGGACGTACCCGCGCTGCTGGACCAGGCGTTCCGCACCGCGGCGGCGACCCGCAGCCCGACCTGCGTGGTGCTGCCCCGACAGTTGCAGGAGGCTGTGGTGCCCGACCTGCAGCCGCAGTCGGTCGGCGTGATCTCGGCGACCCCGGGCGTGCCGCTGGCCCGGGTGCTGCCGCACGACATGGACCTCGACGCCGCCGCGCAGCTGCTCGGCAGCGGCCAGCGCACGGCGATCCTGGTGGGCCAGGGCGGTCGGGACGCGGCCGGGGAGATCACCGAGTTGGCCGACCGGCTCGGCGCCGGGGTGGCCACCTCGCTGCTGGGCAAGCCGGTGCTCGACGAGCGGCTGCCCTACCACGCCGGGGTGCTCGGCGAGGTCGGCACGTCGGCCGCGGCCGAGCTGATGGGCGGCTGCGACACACTGCTGATGGTGGGCACCAACGATCCGTGGACGGACTACTTCCCGATGCCCGGTCAGGCCCGAACCGTCCAGATCGACATCGACGGGCGGCGGATCGGCACCCGGTACCCGGCGGACGTGCCGCTCGTCGGTGACGCCGCCGAGACGCTGCGGGCGCTGCTGGCGCGGGTGCCGCACCGGCCCAACCAGCAGTGGCGCGCCACGGTGCAGAGCTCGGTGGACCGGTGGCGCTCGGGCGCGGCCGACCGGGCCGCCGCGCCGGCCGACCCGGTCAACCCGCAGCTCGTGCTCCAGGAGCTGTCCACCCGGTTGCCGGCCGTCGGCGCGGTCGCCGTGGACGTCGGGTCGGTCCTCTACTGGTACGCCCGGCACCTCGTCCTGCCGCCCGGGGTGAACGCGCAGCTGTGCGGCACCCTCGGCTCGATGGGCTGCGCCCTGCCGTACGCGGTGGCCGCCAAGCTCGCCGCCCCCAACCAGCCGGTGCTCGCGCTGGTCGGTGACGGCGCCATGCAGCTCAACGGGCTCGCTGAGCTGATCACCGTGGCGCATCTCTGGCAGAAGTGGCGCGATCCGCGGCTGGTGGTGCTGGTGCTCAACAACCGTGACCAGTCCGGCATGGGTGGCGGGCGGCAGACGTCGCCCGACCCGGCGCAGCGCCGCCCGGACGTGCCGTACGCCGGCTGGGCGCGGCTGCTCGGGCTGCACGGCGTCCGGGTGGACCGCCCGGAGCTGGTCGGTGCGGCCTGGGACGAGGCGCTCGCCGCGAACCGGCCGTGTGTGCTGGAGGCGGTGGTCGACGCCGCCGTGCCACTGGCGCCGCCGCAGCCGGCCTTCGCCGACCTGCGCGGCCTGTACGCCGACGGGGAGGCCGCCCGGCGGGTCCGCGAGCAGGTGGAGCTCACCGTGAACGCGGAGGGCCTCGTTTAGGGGTGGCCCGCCTGGGCATCAGTAGCGGCCCGAGGACGCTGGAGGTCACATGCTGGAGCCCGCCGACCGTCGTTACGGTCCCGCGCCCCTACCGCAGCCACGCGGTCCGCTCTCCGCGGCGGTGGCCGGGGCCTTGCGGCGTCCGCCGCACGATCTGCCGGCGGGCCTCGGTGCCGACCTCGACCCGGCGGACCCGCTCGCGGACGAGGATCTCCAGCTGACCCTGTTCCTCTGCTACGAGCTGCACTACCGGGGTTGGCGCGGGGTGGATGAGAGCTGGGAGTGGCAGCCGACGCTGCTGGCCCTGCGGGCCCGTGCCGAGCGGCCCTTCGAGGCGGCGCTGCGCCGGCTGTCCGCCCCGCCGCCGCTGCCGCCGGACGGGGTGGCGGCGGCCCTGGCCGAGCTGGTCGCGGCCGACGACGGGCCTCCGCTGGCGACCACCCTCCAGCGGCGTGCCGACCTCGCCCAGTTCCGCGAGTTCGTCGCCCACCGCTCGGTCTACCACCTGCGCGAAGCGGATCCGCACAGCTGGGCGCTGCCCCGCCTCGGCGGCCCGGCGAAGGCCGCCCTGGTGGAGATCCAGACCGACGAGTACGGCAACGGCCGGCTGGATCGTATGCACGCCGAGCTGTTCCGGCGCACGCTCGACCGGCTGGGCCTGGACACCGGCTACGGCGCCCACCTCGACGTGGTGCCCGCGGTGACGCTGGCGACCAACAACCTGATGTCGCTCTTCGGGCTGCACCGACGCCTGCGTGGCGCGCTGCTCGGTCACCTGGCCGCCTTCGAGATGACCTCGTCGGTGCCGAACCGCCGCTACGGCAACGGGCTGCGCCGGCTCGGCCTGGACGAGGTCGCCACCCGCTTCTACGACGAGCACGTCGAGGCCGACGCGGTGCACGAGCAGATCGCCGCGCACGACCTGTGCGGCGGGCTGGTCCGCGCCGAGCCGGCGCTGGCCGGTGACGTGCTCTTCGGCGCGGCGGCCGCGCTCGCGGTGGACCGGCTGTTCGCCGCGCACCTGCTGGACAGCTGGGCCGCCGGCCGCAGCTCGCTGCGGGCGCGCACCGCGCTGACCGTCTCGCTGCCGGCGATCGCTGCCGCCACCGCGGGACCCCTGGCCGGCGTCGCCTGACCGCGGCGGTCACCCCTCCCGGGCGGTTCCCGCGCGGAAGTTCACCATCTTGTGGGTGCCGTCGCAGAACGGCTTGAGCGCCGACCTGCCGCACCGGCACAGCGCCACCGTGCCCCGGCGGGCGTCGATCCGCTCGCCGTCAGGGGTGACCAGGGCGAAGTCGCCGCGGACCAGCAGCGGTCCGTCCTGGTACGGGGTGATCGTCGCGGCGGCCGGCTCGCTCGTGTCGTCGGTGCGCATGAGCCCGGAAGTGCCCGCCCTGGCCCCGGCGAAACCCGGGCCACCGTGCCCGGCCCGTTCGCCCCCGGCGACCCGCTCCCGCCGCCCACGGCGGATCGTCGTGGAACGCCGGTGATGACCGTGGACCCCCGCCGACCAGCGGATTGTGCCGCCGGGTGGGTGATGCCCCGTTTGAACCCCATCGGGACGGGAAGCCGGGCCGCGTGGTGAGCGAACGAGGCAAGGTGGAGCCGGTGCACAAGGTGCGCAAGGGGCTCACGGCCGACGGTGCCGGTCTGGCCGGCGACCGGGTCGTGGCCGTAAGCAGTCCCGCCCGGGTGCTGGTCGCCGCCACCGCCCGGGCACTGCGTGGCGTGGACTGCGCCGACCTCGGGCACGCCGGGCCGGTGTCGCGGTTCCCCGGCGCCCCGGAGCCGGTCCGTCGCGCCGCGGTCAGCCGGGCCGCCGGCCGGGTCGCGCTCACCATGGCTCAGGTCGACGAGGTGGACGCGGGGCGGGTCGCCCGCTGGTTCGTCGACCAGTACCCGCGCCAGCGCTACCCGGGCGTGCTGATCGGCTCACCGCATGGCGCGGCGGCCCACCTCGCGGTGGCACTCGGCGTGCCGTGGCTGCCGGCCGGCTTCGAGATGTCGGTGCACTGGACCGGCGGTGCGGTGGACCGCCCGGGTGCGGCGCTGGAGCACGGCGAGGCGCTCGCCGCCCGACTGCTCGCCGGCAACCCCGACGTGCATCTCCGCCAGGTGCACTGCCCCGCCAGCCGTGGCCCGCTGACCGGGGTGACCGTGTCGCTGGCCGCCCGCTGGCGGGCGCTGCCGGCGGCCTACACGCAGTTCCTGGCCGACCGGCTGACCACCGGGGCCCCCGTGGTGCTGGTTCACGACGCGCGGACCTGGCCGGTGCTGGAGCGCGGCCCGGGGCACAGCTTCCAGGTCGGCTGCCCGGCCAGCGGGCTGGACCCGGTGGACTTCCACCCCGACAGCCACGCGCTGCGGCAGGTGCTGCGCTCCGTCGGCGGGGATGCCGCCCGGTGGGAGCCGCCGGAGATGTCCGTCCCCTCGGGCGCAGCCGAGCACGGCGTGGACTCGGGCTTCGAGCTGGCCGCGCGGGACTGGGTGGCCCGCCGGGAGCACCCGGTGCACCGGGTGCTGGTGCCCCGGCCGGCGGCGCTGAGCGCGGCAGTGGCCGACCTGTACCGGCACTGGCTCCGCGGCGCCGGCAAGACCGGTGACCGGTTGGTGGTGGAGTGCGGCCGGTTGATCGATCCGTGGCAGGTGGTGCGCGCGGGGCTGGTGCCGTACTGGTGCGAGAACGCCACCCGGCGCAGCGTGGACGAGGCCGAGTGGTGGCTGGCCGGCAGCGAGACGTTCAGCTCGGTGGACGTGCTGCCCGAGCCGCCCGGGGTGCGCTCGCCCGCCCTGGCCGGGCTGCCGCAGTGGTTGGCCGTGGCCGGGTTCGGCCGGCGTCGTCGGGCGTTGGACCGGACCGCCGCTCGGGGCTACCCGGTCACCTCGGTACCCACCCGCCGGGCCACCGAGGTGCTCCGCGCCCAGCCGTACGACCTGCCCACGCCGCCCCCGCTGGGGGCCGCCGAGGCGCTCTCCGTGCTCCGGGACAGCGGCGGCCACCAGGGGTTGCTGATCTCCTGAGGCGGAGCACGCCGAAACATCCTCGCGAACCCGGGGTCCCGTGATTGAGTACCTACGGAGCGGGAACATCGCTGACTGCGACGGCCTGATTGCGCTGCGCAAAGGCGTTGTCGCCCGCTGGCATCCCAGTCACTGACCCACTTTTCCGGCCCGGTGCGTGGCTCGACCACGCGCACGACCGGTTTCCCGATCCGGGCGGGGGACCTTCCTGAGGGAGGCGCGGATGTTCGGACAGACGAGCACGACCACACCACCACCCACCGATCGAGGTCTGGAGGACCTCGATGCGGCAGCGCTGGCGTACGCGGCCCGAATCGAGGGGCTGCCGCCGGAGCGGCGGCAGGAGGCACGGGACGACCTGGTCCGCTTCGCGCTGCCGTTCGCTGGCCGCCTGGCCCGCCGGTACCGGGGGCGTGGGGAGCCACTGGAGGACCTGGAGCAGGTGGCCCGGCTCGGCCTGGTCAACGCCGTCGACCGGTATGACCCGGAACGGGGCTCGTTCACCGCGTACGCCGCGATCACCATCGTGGGTGAGATCAAGCGGCACTTCCGGGACCGCACCTGGGGCGTGCACGTGCCCCGCCGGCTACGCGACCTGATCCTGGAGGTCGGCCAGGCCACCGCCGCGCTGACCAGCGAGTTGTCCCGGGCGCCCACCGTCGCGGAGCTGTCCAAGCGGTTGGAGACGCCGGAGGAGGAGATCCTCGCGGCGTTGGAGTCGGCGGCCGGCTACAGCCCGGCCTCGCTCAACGCCCCGGTGGGCGGGGAGAGCTCCGCGGAGTTCGGTGACCTGGTCGGCGAATCGGACAACGCGCTGGAATCGGTCGACGACCGGGTGACCGTGAGCGGCCTGCTGCACCGCCTGCCCTGGCGGGAACGGCGGATCCTGGCGATGCGCTTCTACGGCAACCAGACCCAGGCGGAGATCGCCGCCCGGTTCGGCATCTCGCAGATGCACGTCTCCCGGCTGCTGTCGCGGGCGCTGACCTGGCTGCGGCAGGCGATGCTCGCCGACGCGCCGCCGCCCTGGCAGAACGGCGCCGCCGAGCCGGACCCGGGCAAGACCCGGATCTCGGTGAAGCAGAACGGCGACCGGGTGGTCGTCGAGGTCGGCGGCGAGATCGACCGGGACGGCGCCGACCAGCTGCGCCGGGTGATGCTGGAGGCGGTCACCGGCCAGCCCAGCGAGGTGGTCGTCGACCTGGTCGGCGCGGGCGGCTTCGACGCCGGCGGGATCGCCGCGTTGATGGCCGGACGGGACGCGGCCGCCCGGACCGGGGTGCCGCTGCGGCTGACCCGGGTCCAACCCGCGGTACGCCGCTCGCTCACCGCCGCCGGCCTGGCACCCGCGCGGGACTGAGCGCAGCCGGGCACCGTAAGCGACGAGGGCCGGCACCCGCGGGTGTCGGCCCTCGTCAGCGCGTACCGCTGGTCAGCGTTCCTCGGGGTCCTGGTCGCTGTGCGGGTGCCGCCAGCGCTCGTGTGGCTTCGGCGCCTCCTCTTTGTCCTCGGGCGCGTCGCTCTGCTCGAAGCTCGGCCGGCGGATGCCCTCGGGCTCCGGGACCTCCACGGGCCGGGCACCGGACTGCGGGGTCGGCTGGAACTCGGTCGCGTCGCGGGCGCCGTGCGCGCCCTCGGCGGCGGGCGACTCCGGCACGTGGTGCTCCATACGCAACTCCTCGGCGAGGTGCTGTGGCGGCTTGGTCGTGCGCTGTGGCAGGTCCCGGCCCAGGTCGGCGACGAGCGGGCCGTACTTCAGGTCGAACGCGGGACGCTCGGAGCGGATCCGGGGCATCCGGTCGAAGTTGCGCAGTGGCGGCGGGCAGGTGGTGGCCCATTCGAGGGAGTTGCCGAAGCCCCACGGGTCGTCCACCGTCACCATCGCCCCGTACCGCCAGGACTTCCAGGCGTTGTACATGAAGAACAGGGTGGACAGGCCGAGGATGAACGCGAAGATGCTGGAGATCGTGTTCAGCGTGGTGAAGCCGTCGGTCGGCAGGTAGTCGGCGTACCGGCGGGGCATCCCCTCGCTGCCCAGCCAGTGGTGCACCAGGAAGGTGCCGTGGAAGCCGATGAACATGGTCCAGAAGTGCGCCTTGCCGATCCGGTCGTCGAGGAGCCGTCCGGTCATCTTCGGCCACCAGAAGTAGTAGCCGGCGAAGAGTGCGAAGACCACCGTGCCGAAGACCACGTAGTGGAAGTGCGCCACCACGAAGTAGGTGTCGTGGGTGTGCCAGTCCGCCGGCGGGCTGGCCAGCAGCACCCCGGTGAGTCCGCCGAGCAGGAAGGTGACCAGGAAGCCGATGGAGAACAGCATCGGCGTCTCGAAGGTGAGCTGTCCCTTCCACATGGTGCCGATCCAGTTGAAGAACTTCACGCCGGTCGGCACGGCGATCAGGTAGCTCAGGATGCTGAAGAACGGCAGCAGCACCTGGCCGGTGGCGAACATGTGGTGCGCCCAGACCGTCATCGACAGGAAGGTGATCGCGGCGGTGGCCAGCACGATGCCGGTGTAGCCGAAGAGCGGCTTGCGGGAGAAGACCGGGATGACCTCGCTGATGATGCCGAAGAACGGCAGCGCGATGATGTAGACCTCGGGGTGGCCGAAGAACCAGAACAGGTGCTGCCAGAGCATCGGGCCGCCGGTGCCCGGATCGAACACGTGCGCGTTGAGCAGCCGGTCGGCCGACAGCGCCAGCAGCGCGGCGGCCAGCAGCGGGAAGACCATGATCACCAGCAGGCTGGTGAACAGCATGTTCCACGTGAAGATCGGCATCCGGAACATGGTCATCCCGGGCGCGCGCAGGGTCAGGATCGTGGTGATCAGGTTGACCGCGCCGAGGATGGTGCCCAGGCCGGAGATGACCAGGCCGATGACCCACATGTTCGCGCCGACGCCGGGGGAGTGCTCGGCGCTGCTCAGTGGGCTGTACGCCGTCCAGCCGAAGTCGGCCGAGCCGCCGGGCGTCAGGAGCCCGCCGACCACCATCAGCCCGCCGAACAGGTACAGCCAGTAGGCCAGCGCGTTGAGGCGGGGGAACGACACGTCCGGCGCGCCGATCTGGATCGGCACGATGAAGTTGGCGAACCCGAACGCCGCAGGGGTGGCGAACAGCAGCAGCATCACCGCGCCGTGCGAGGTGAACAGCTGGTTGTACTGCTCCGAGGAGAGGAACTGCAGCCCGGGGCGGGCCAACTCGCCCCGCATCAGCATCGCCTGCAGCCCGGCCAGCAGGAAGAAGCCGAACGAGGTGAGCAGGTAGAGCACACCGATCTGCTTGTGGTCGGTGGTGGCGAGGAACTTGATCAGAGAGCTGCCGGGGGTCGGCGTTCGCAGTGGCCCGGGGAAGCCCCCGAAGCGGGCCGGTGCCAGGATCGCCGGGCCCCGATCGCGACTGGGTTCCGTGGTTACCCGCTTGGCCATGGCTGCTCACCCCGCCGTTGTGACAGAAAAGGACGGGTGTACCTACCCGACCCTCTGACCATGAAACCAGGGCAGAGCGGCAATTTCAGTCAGTTCGCCAGAGGTTGGCGGAACCACCCGGAACGCTCACGTTGCCGGCACCATCGCCCAGACCGCCTTGCCCTGGCCGGCCGGCACGCTGCCCCACCGCTGAGCCAGCTCCCGAACCAGCAGCAGCCTGCGCCCACCCTCGGCGCGCAGGTCCGCCTCGGCCGGCCGGGCCGCCGCCCGGCTGCCGTCCACCACGGCCAGGTGCAGGTACGGCCGGCGCAGGGTCACCGTCACCTGCATCGGCGTGCCCGCGTGCCGGACCACGTTGCCGACGAGCTCACTGAGCACCAGTGCGGCCGGGCCGGCGGCATCGGGAAGATTCCACCGCGTGCACGCGTCGACGACCAGCTCCCGAGCCCGCCGGCAGGCCTCGGCCACCGGCTCCAGCCGGGCCTGCAACCGGGGCGGAGCGGCGGCGCCGGCCACCCGGGTCGCCTCTTCGCAGTCCCGGGACACCGGAACCATCCGGCACGCGGTCGACTCGGCCAGCCAACGCGCGGCGGCCGGCGGTGGCGCGCAGAGCACCACCGGCACGGCCGGCCACTCCGCGGCCCGCCGGGCCGTCGCGGCGAAGACGGACAGCGCCAGCCGGTCCCGGACGGTGACCTCGGCGAGGTCGACCACCAGCGCATCCGGTTGAGCGGCCAGCACCCGGTCCAACACGCGGTGCACCGACCGCATGGTGCCCAGGTCCAGCGGACCGCAGAGCCGGACGACCGCCACCGGTGCGGTGTCGCTCACCTCCCAGGTGATCCGGCTGGACATGGGCCTCACCTCGCTGATGTGCCGGGACCTGCGAACTACCCGAGGCGCACCACGGTCAAACCGGACCTACGGGCCGGGCGAGGCAGGTCACGGGTGACGCGGCCGGTCAGGGACGGGCACGGCCGGTCAGCACGCCCAACGCGATCATGCCGACGCCGAGGCCGAGGTGCAGCCAGTCGTCGGCGTCGTTGACCGGCAGCACGTTCGCCCCGGTGTCGTGGTCCACCGCGAGGCCGTACAGCCACAACACCAGGTAGACGGCGCCGCCGCCGACGAGGAACGCCCGCGCGCCGCCGACCGTCCGGGCCAGCACCAGGCCGGCCACCCCGAACAGCAGGTGCACCAGGTTGTGCAGCACCGACACCTGGAACACGCCGAACAGGTACGCGCCCGAGCCGTGACCGGCGAACCGGAGATCGGACGTGCCGCTGGTGATCCCCGGGACGAAGCCGAGCACGCCGATCAGCAGGAACAGCACCGCCACGGTCCCGGCGGCCCGTCGTACCGGCGGCTTGCCGTCGGCCGGATTGTGCCGGGCCCGGGAGTGCGCCATCGGTCCGACCATCACCGACTCCTCGCTGCGGGGCGGGCGTGAGCGCTGCGGGCTACCCGTCGCCGCCGATCGCAAACCCGTCGGAGGCGCCGGTCAGACCGGTTGCAGGCGCGGCGCGCTGGCCGGCTGGCGGACCCGCTGATACAGCTCGACGTACCGCTGAGCCATCACCGCCGGGGTGAACCGCTGCGCGGCCACCCGACGGCACTCGTCGGCGTCGAGCAGCTCGGCGGCCAGCACCAGCTCACCCAGCTCCTCCTCGTCGGCGGTGAGCAGCCCGGTGCGACCGTGCTCGATCAGCTCCGGCAGGCACCCCCGGGCCGTCGCCACCACCGGCGTGCCCAGGGCGAGCGACTCGACCACCGCCGTGCCGCCCGGCTCCTCCCAGCGCAGCGGGAACAGCGAGGCGCGGGCGCTGGCGAGCAGGTCGTCACGCTCCTGACCGGCCACGGTGCCGACCCAGCGGACGAGGTCACCGTCGACGTGCGGCGCCACCTCGTCGAGGAAGAACCGCACGTCCGGGTTCTGCCGGGCCTCGTCGCCGGCCGCGGCCAGGTCGGCCGGGCGGTGGTAGGGGCCGACAGGCCCGGCCAGCACCAGCGGGAAACCGACCTGGTGAGCGAGCCGGGCGCCCACGTCCTGCCCCTTGCCCGGGTTGATCCGGCCGAGGATGAGCAGGTGCTCGCCCTTCTCCGGGAGGGACCGCCGGTCGGCGTCCACGGCCAGCGGGGTGGACAGGTGCACGTGCCCCACCGAGTGCTCGCGGAGCGCCTGCGGGGCCCGGGCCAGCTGAGACGCGGACACGCCGTTGACGCGGACCCGCTCGCCGCCGTCCAGGCTGCCGTAGAGCGCGGGGTGCTTGGCCAGGTCCCAGTGCAGGGTGTGCAGGGTCGGCGGGCCGGACGGTCCCATCGCCGTGAGGGTGGCCAGCCCGACCGCCTCCACGTGATCGTGCACCAGGTCGATGTCGTCGCGGGCGTGCAGCTCGCGCACCACCCCGGCCAGGTGCGCCTGCGCGATCCCGCAGACCTGGTTGTACGGCCGCTGAAGCGCGGCGAACTGCCCGTCGGGAAACACCGACACCTTCTCGTCCACCGGCAGGCTGCTGCTCTCCACCGAGGCGAGCACCACCCGTACGCCGAGACGCCGCAGCTCCGGCACCAGAGTGGCGATAACGTTCTCGATGCCGCCGTAGCCCGGCGGCGGCACGGACAGCCACGGGCCGGCGTTCATCAGCACGGTGAGGCTCATCGGTCCCGGCCCTCCCATGCGCCCGACATGAACGCCCCGGCCCTCACGCCGCGGCCACCCGTCGGCGGGGCACCCGGTGGCGCAGCTCGGCCAGCGGCGGGCGCTCCTCGATGGACACGTCGCTGACCACGATCTCGCGGTCGAGGTTCGGCAGCGTGTCGGAGCCGCCGCGGCGGAACTGGGTCAGCAGCACCTCCGGTGACATGCCGGGGATCGCCCAGCCACGCCGTTGCAACCGGGCCCAGGCGGTCAGCATGATCTGTGCCGACATCCGGCCGAGCGCCGCCGTGTCCTGGTGCCGGTGCTTGCGTTCACCGAGGTCGACCTGCGCCAACGCGTCCAGGCCGACCAGGTCGAGCAGATCGATCAGCATCGCCGTCTCCACTCCGTACCCGGAGACGAACGGCACCTGGGCCAGCACCTCGCGCCGGCCGGCGTACTCGCCGGCGAGCGGCTGGACGAAGCCGGCCAGCTCGGGCCAGAAGAGGTTGAGCAGCGGTCGCGCCATCAACTCGGTAACGCGGCCGCCGCCGTCCGGCTCGACGCTGGCGGTGCCCACCAGGGGCCGGTGGTAGAAGCCCTTCACGAATTCCACCGACGGGTCGGTCAGCAGTGGGCCGAGCAGCCCGCTCACGAAGTGCGGCCGGAACTCCCGCAGGTCGGCGTCGATGAACGCCACCACGTCCCCCTCCGCGGCGGCCAGGCCGGCCCAGAGCGCGTCGCCCTTGCCGGTGAGCCGGGGCAGCCCCCGGGTCATCTCGTCCTGGCTGACCACCTCCGCGCCGGCGGCCCGGGCCACCTGCGCGGTGCGGTCGGTCGACCGCGAGTCCACCACGATCAGCTCGTCGACCAGGGCGACCCGATCCATCAGGTGCTCCCGGATGGTCGCCACGATCGCACCGACCGTGGCCTCCTCGTTGTGCGCCGGCAGCACGACGCTGACCCGGCTCTGCCCCTTGGCACGCAGCAGCCGGCGTGCCGGCCACGCCGCCGCCGACGTCGTCCGGTACGTGGCCCACGCCTCCACCACCGGTGACACGCTCGATGTCGTATCCCGCACGGGCACCCCTTTTGAATCGTGGGCGGAAACCGAGATTGGTTGTTCCCATTCCTCACCATGCGCTAACCGCCTCCAGCGAACAGCTTGATCACAGGGGTGACCTCGCCGCGTTCCCGGGGGATGAACGTTTGATTGCGCTCACCCCGGGGGACTGCTCCCATCGAAGATGAAACACTCTCGAAGGGCTTGTCGAATGCGTGTATGCCGGGTGGGTCTGGTGGGCGCCGGTGGAGTGGCACAGCGGCACGCCCGCGTGCTCGCGGGGTTCGATGACGTCGAGCTGATCGGCGTGACCGACGTGGCCCCGGAGGCGGCGTCGGCGCTGGTCGCGCAGCACGCCGGCCGAGCCTGCGCCGACGTCGCCGAGCTGCTGGCCGCCGCTCCGGACGCAGTCTACGTCTGCGTGCCACCGTTCGCGCACGGCCCGGCCGAGGAAGCGGTGATCGACGCCGGTGTGCCGATGTTCGTGGAGAAGCCCGTCGCGATCGACCTGGTGACCGCCGAGCGGATCGCCGATCTGATCGCCCGGCGCGGGCTGCGTACCGCCGTCGGACACCACTGGCGCTACCTGAGCGTGCTCGATCAGGCCCGCGAGCTGCTCGCCGACCGTCCGGTGCGGATGGTCAGCGGCTCCTGGCTGGACAAGGTGCCGCCGGTGGCCTGGTGGTCGCGGCGGGACCGCTCCGGCGGCCCGGTGGTCGAGCAGGCCGCGCACGTGCTGGACCTGATCCGCGCGCTGGTCGGCGAGGTCACCGAGGTCACCGCGTACGGCAACGGCACACCGCCGCCGGTGGACGGCGCCGACATCGACTCGGTGACCACCGCCACGCTGCGCTTCGCCGGCGGCGCGGTCGGCACGCTCAGCGCGGCCTGCGTGCTGGGCTGGAAGCACCGGGCCGGGCTGGAGATCCTCGCCGACGGGCTGGCTCTGTCGATCACCGAGGACGGCCTGCTGATCCGCGACAGCGACGGTGAGCGGCACCTGCCGGCCGACCCGGAGGCCGCCCGGGTGGCGGTCGACCGCGCCTTCATCGACGCGGTGCGCGGCATCGGCGACGACGTGCGCGTCCCGTACGCCGAGGCGTTGGGCACCCAGCGGCTGGCCCTCGCGGTGGCCGACTCGGCCCGCACCGGCGAGACCGTGCGGCTCACCACACCCGTCGGGCCGACGGTGCTCGCGACCGGGGTGACCGTCGATGCGTGACAGGGTCGTGGTGGTCTCCGCCCCCGGCCGGGTGGAACTGGTCGAGCAGGACGCCGCCCCGCCGCGCCCCGGCACCTTCCGGGTCGAGACGCTGTTCAGCGGCGTCTCCGCCGGCACCGAACTGAGCTACGTCAAAGGCACCAACCCATACCTGCACGTCACCTGGAACGCCGACCTGGGGCTGTTCCAGCCGGGCGGGGCGAGCACCCCGTACCCGGTGACCCGGCTGGGCTACATGCAGGTCGGCCGGGTGGTGGAGAGCGCCACCCCGGCGGTCGCGGTGGGCGCGGTGGGTGCGATGACGTACGGGCACCGCACCGGCTGGCTGGCCGACCCGGTCGCCGAACGGTTCGTGCCGCTCCCCGACGACCTGGACCCGCTGCTCGGCGTCTACGTCGCGCACATGGGCCCGATCTGCGCCAACGGTCTGCTGCACGCCGCCGCCGACCTGTACGGCGCGGGCGTCCGCTCGCTGGGCGACGGGGTGCGCGGCCGGCGGGTCGCGGTGGTCGGCGCCGGGGTGGTGGCGCTGCTGACCGCGCTGTTCGCCCGGCGGCACGGCGCCGCCTCGGTGATGGTGCTCGACCCCACCCCGCAACGCCGGCAGGTCGCCGAGGCGCTCGGCCTGGAAACCCTCGACCCGGGCTCGGACGACCCCGCTGCGGTGCTCAAGACCCGCTGGGCGCACACCGCCGGCGACCGCGGCGCCGACGTGGTGTTCCAGTGCCGGGGGCAGGCGTGGGCGTTGCAACTCGCGCTGCGGCTGCTGCGGCCACAGGGCACCGTGATCGACCTCGCCTTCTACCAGGGCGGCGCGGACGCGGTCCGGTTCGGCGAGGAGTTCCACCACAACGGGCTGTCACTGCGCTGCGCGCAGATCGGTCGGGTGCCGCGCGGGCTCGCGCCCACCTGGGACCGGGAGCGGCTCTCCGCCGAGACCGTCGACCTGCTCCGGGCGTACGGGGACGTGATCCGCAAGCACCTGATCTCGGCGGTGGTGCCGTTCGACGAGGCGCCCACCCTGCTCACCGACCTGGCCGAGCGCCGCCGCCACGAGCTTCAGGTGGTGCTGA
The DNA here is from genome assembly GCF_053599855.1 of Micromonospora sp. NPDC005161. Classification (NCBI taxonomy): domain Bacteria; kingdom Bacillati; phylum Actinomycetota; class Actinomycetes; order Micromonosporales; family Micromonosporaceae; genus Micromonospora; species Micromonospora sp. NPDC005161. Next base: position 36,981 of record NZ_JBSFYQ010000034.1, on the reverse strand, counting down.
CCGGCTGATCCGGCGCCGGAGCGGGCTTCCCGGGTGACCGGGCGGGCTACCGTTCCCGCCATGAGCACCCCTGACGCCCGGCCCGTCGGCCTGGCCGCGCTGCTGCCGTACCTGCGTGAGCACCGCGGCACGCTCGCCGTGGTGGGCGCCCTGTCGCTGGCCGGTGCGGCGGCTTCGCTCGCCCAGCCGCTGCTCACCCGGTCGGTGCTCGACCGGGTGAGCGCCGGCGGCGCGGTGACCGACCTGGTGGCGGTGCTGGTGGTGCTGGTGGTGCTCGGCGCGGCGGTCGGCGGGCTGCGCGACTACCTGCTGCAGCGCACCGCCGAGGGGCTGGTGCTGGGCACCCGGCGGCGGCTGGCCGGGCACCTGCTGCGGCTGCCCATCGCCGAGTACGACAGCCGGCGCACCGGCGACCTGCTCTCCCGGGTGGGTTCGGACACCACCCTGCTGCGCGCAGTGGTCACCTCCGGGTTGTTCGAGACGGTCACCGGGGCGGTGATGGTGCTCGGCGCGGGTACTGCGATGGTGCTGCTCGACCCGCTGCTGTTCGGCGTGACCCTGCTCGGTGTGGGGCTGGGGCTGGGCTTCGCGGCCACCTTCGCCCGGCGGGTCCGGGCGCTGGCCCGTGCCGCCCAGGAACGGATCGGCGAGATGACCTCGGCGGTGGAGCGGGCCATCTCGGCGGCCCGGACCATCCGGGCGAGCCGGGCCGAGGCCCGCGAGGCGGAGATCGTCACCGGCAGCGCCCGGTCGGCGTACGCGGCGGGACTGCGGGTGGCCCGGGTGCAGGCGGTGGTCGGTCCGATCGGCTCGGTCACCGTGCAGGGCGCCTTCCTGCTGGTGCTCGGCATCGGCGGCGCCCGGGTGGCCGCCGGCGCGATCACCGTCGGCGACCTCGTCGCCTTCGTCATGTACCTGTTCTTCCTGGCCCTGCCTCTGGCCCAGGTGTTGCGCGCGTACACCCAGTTGCAGACCGGCCTGGGCGCGTTGCAGCGGATCGAGGAGATCCTCGCGGTGCCGGCGGAGGGCGGGGCGGACCGGCCGGTGGGAACCGGGGTGACGGCGACCCCGCGCCGCCCCGCCCCGATGATCGAGTTCGACCGGGTGGGGTTCGGCTACCCGGGCGGCGAAGCGGTGCTGCACGAGGTGAGCTTCGCGGTGCCAGCCGGCACCCGCACCGCCCTGGTGGGCCCGTCCGGCGCCGGAAAGTCGACCCTGCTGGCCCTGGTCGAACGCTTCTACGAGGTGAGCGCCGGTGCCGTCCGGCTGGACGGCAGGGACGTACGGGAGCTGCCCCGCGACGTGCTGCGGGCCCAGCTCGGCTACGTCGAGCAGGAAGCCCCGGTGCTGGCCGGAACGCTGCGGGAGAACCTGCTGATCACCACCCCGGACGCCACCGACGACCGACTGCACGAGGTCCTCGACAAGGTCAACCTGGCTCATCTGGCGCACCGGTCCCCGCAGGGCCTGGAGGTTCAGGTGGGCGAGGGTGGCGTCCTGCTCTCCGGGGGTGAGCGGCAGCGGCTGGCCATCGCCCGGGCGCTGCTGGCCGGCCCGCCGGTGCTGCTGCTCGACGAGCCGACCAGCAACCTCGACGCGCGCAACGAGGTCGCGCTGCGCCGCGCCATCGACGCGGTGGCCGTCCGCCGGACACTGTTGATCGTGGCGCACCGGCTCGCCACCGTGGTCGACGCCGACCAGATCGTCGTCCTCGACGGCGGTCGGGTGGTGGCCGTGGGCACCCACGCCGAGCTGACCGCCACCGACCCGCTCTACCGGGAGCTGGCCACCCATCAGCTGCTGGTCGGCTGACCCGGCGGCGTCGGCGTCGACATGCGGCCGGTGGCTGGGCGGCCGGGCGGCAAAAGCCGGTTCGAATCGCGTACCGTTGCCGCTCATGGGTGTGTCGCAACGGTTCAAGAGCAAGTTCCGGCGGTTCCTCCAGCGCCCGGGCTCGACGGTGGATCTTGCTCCGCTGGAGAAACTGCTGCCGGCGATCGAGGCGCGCGAGGATGACCTCGCCGCGCTGGACGACGCCGAGTTGACCGAGGCCGCCGGCGCGGCGACCGACTACGAGGAGATCTGCGCGGTCGGTCGGGAGGCCGCCCGCCGCGCCCTCGACCAGCGGCCGTACGACGTACAGCTGCTCGGCGCGATGTCGCTGCTGTCCGGCAAGGTCGCCGAGATGGCCACCGGTGAGGGCAAGACCCTGACCGCCGCGATCGCCGCATACGGGCACGTCCGGCTCGGAAACGGGCCGGTGCACGTGCTCACCGTCAACGACTACCTGGCCCGCCGCGACGCCCAGTGGATGGAGCCGGTCTACACCCTGCTCGGCCTGAGCGTCGGCTGGGTCAACGAGGCCTCCACCCCGCAGGAGCGGCGCGACGCGTACGCCTGTGACGTCACCTACGTCTCGGTCAGCGAGGCGGGCTTCGACTACCTGCGCGACCAACTGGTCACCGACGTGGCCGACCGGGTGCAGCCGCCGCTGGCCACCGCGATCGTGGACGAGGCCGACTCGATCATGATCGACGAGGCCCGGGTGCCGATGGTCCTCGCCGGCTCGGTGCCGGGCGAGCAGGACCCGGTGCACGCCGCCGCCGCGCTGGTGCGCGGGCTGCACAGGGGCAAGCACTACACGATCCCCGAGGACGGGCGCAGCGTGGCGTTCACCGCCGCCGGCCTGGCCGCCGTCGAGGCCAAGCTCGGCATCGACCTGTACGACGAGGAGCACGTCGCGCAGCTCTCCGCGGTCAACGTGGCGCTGCACGCGCACGCCCTGCTGCACCGCGACGTGGACTACATCGTCCGGGACGGCTCGGTCGAGCTGATCGACGAGATGCGCGGCCGGGTGGCCCAGCGCCGCCGCTGGCCGGACGGGCTCCAGGCGGCGGTCGAGGCCAAGGAGGGCCTGGACGCCACCGCCGAGGGTGAGGTGCTGGGCACCATCGCCATGCAGGCGTACATCGCGCTCTACCCGAAGGTCTGCGGGATGACCGCCACCGCGGTGCTGGTCGGCGACCAGCTGCGGGAGTTCTTCGGCCTCGAGGTGGCGGTGATCCCGCCGAACACCCCGTGCGTGCGCGAGGACGAGCCGGACCGCATCTACGCCACCCGGGCGGAGAAGGACGAGGCGCTGATCGACGAGATCCGCCGCTGCCACGAGGCGGGGCGGCCGGTGCTGGTCGGCACGCTGGACGTCAAGGAGTCCGAGGGGCTGGCCGCCGGGCTGAACGCGGCCGGGGTGCCCTGCGTGGTGCTGAACGCCAAGAACGACGACGAGGAAGCGGCGATCATCGCCGAGGCTGGCGCGTACGGCGCGGTGACGGTCTCCACCCAGATGGCCGGCCGTGGCGTGGACATCCGGCTCGGCGGCAGCGACCAGGTTGACCAGGAGCGGGTGGCCGAGCTGGGCGGTCTATACCTGATCGGCAGCGGCCGGCACGACAGCCGTCGGGTGGACGACCAGCTGCGCGGCCGGGCCGGCCGGCAGGGCGACCCGGGTGGCTCGGTCTTCTTCGTCAGCCTGGAGGACGACCTGGTCGTCCGGCACGCCGCCGACGCGGTGCCGGCGTCGCCGCGGATGAACGCGGACGGCCTGGTCACCGACGACCAGGTGGACTACGCGGTGGAGCACGCCCAGCGGGTCGCCGAGGGCGTCAACCACGAGATCCACCGCAACACGTGGCGCTACAGCGTGGTGATCGAGCAGCAGCGCAAGGCCCTCGCCCTGCGTCGGGAGCGGCTGCTGACCAGCGACGTGGCCGCGCTGATGCTGCTCGACAAGATGCCCGAGAAGGCCAGCGAGATGGACGAGGACGTGCTCGCCCGGGCGGCCCGGTCGATCGCGCTCTACCACCTGGACCGGCTCTGGGCGGAGCACCTGGCCGAGCTGTCCGAGGTCCGCGAGGGCGTGCACCTGCGCGCGCTGGGCCGGCTCGACCCGCTGGACGAGTTCCACCGGGCCGCGGTGCCGGCGTTCAACAACCTGGTGCCGGAGATCGAGGCCCGCACCCTCGCCACGTTCGCCGAGACCGAATTTGACGAGGACTGGGACCCGGACGACGGCGCGCTGGTCCGGCCGACCGCCACCTGGACGTACCTGGTACACGACAACCCGTTCGGCTCCGAGCTGGACCGGCTGATCGCGGCGATCGGGCGGCGGCTCAGCGGCGCTCCGCGCTGACGCGACGGCTCAGCGGCTTTCGGGGTCCCTGTTGCGCGTACGCGCGCCGCAGGGACCCCGATTTACGCCGTTTCGACCCGGGTTTGCGAGGGTAGTAGGGCTGGTCGGTCCAGTCCGGGAGAGAGCAGACGATGACACAGGTGACGATGCTCGCTGGGTGTGCGCGGGGGCGTACGGGGGCTGTGGACCGGTGAACCTGGACACGCGGGAACCGGTGCTGCAGAGCCTCGGTGTGCTGGAGACCGCCGCGCTGCTGCGCGAGCTCACCGCCGGCCTGATCACGCTGACCGATTTCGATGAGGCGCTGCTGGCGCTGGTCCGGGTCACCCGGGACGCGGTCGCCGGCGTACGCTGGTGCGGGTTCACGGCCCTGCGCGCGGGCGAGCCCGCCGGGGTGGCCGCCTCCGACGAGCGGCTCGCCGGCCTGGACGACCTGCGGAACGGGCCCGACTCGCCGGCGATGAGCGCGATCCGGCGCCGAGAGATGATCCTCGCCGTCGACCTGGCCGGGGAGCCACGGTGGCCGGCCTGGACGGCGCGCGCCCGCGACCTCGGGGTCCGCGGCGTGATCTCCGCGCCGGTGGACATCGACGACCAGGTGATCGGGGCGATCAACCTGTACGCCGCCGCGCCGGACCTGCTCACCCCGCAGCACCAGTTGACCGCGATGCTGCTCGCCGAGCACGCCGGCCTGCTGCTGGCCGCCGTCCGGGACCGGGGCCGCCAGCTCGCCCTCGCCGGTGAGCGGGACGCCGCGCTGCTGCACGAGGGGGTGGTGGGGCAGGCCGTCGGCGTGATCATGACGCAGCGCGGGTGCCCGCCGGCCGAGGCGCTGGAGGTGTTGCGTACCGCCGCGTCCTCGTTGGCCATCCCGCTGCGCGAGGTCGCTGAGCGGCTGGTCCGGACGGTCTCCCGGCAACGCGACACCTGACCCAGCCGGCCCGCGCCCTGCCGGCTTCCGGCAGTCCGGCGTAGACGGCGCGGCCGGGGCGCCCGTTCTCCCGGTCGGTGGCGAGTCCGATGGCGTTGTTTCGCCGTTGTAAGGCTCGGGTAGCACTCTGGTACTGGTGAGCTGCGCCGACCCGGGGGAGGACCGATGCAGAGCCGGCTGCGGGTGCAGGGACACCCCATCCAACCGATGCTGGTGACGTTCCCGCTCGGGCTCTTCGTCAGCGCCACCGTCTTCGATCTCACCGACGTCATCGGTGGGCCGGCCTTCCTGGGCGAGGTCGGCTACTGGACCGGCGTCGCCGCCCTGTTCGCCGCCGCGATGACCGCGGTCGCCGGAATGGTCGACCTGTGGGACGTGCCGGGTGACCGCACCCGCCGCACCGCCGTCGCCTTCAACCTGGTGAACGCGACGATGGCGGGCATGTTCCTGCTCACCTGCCTGATCCGGGCGCACTCCCCGCAGCGTGGCGCGTCAGCCGCGATCCTGTTCACCGAGATGGTCGCGCTGGCCGTCGGCGGGGTCGGCGTGCACCTGGGAGCCCGGCTGATGCGCCAGTTCGACGGGCCGCGCCGCACCGAGGCGGGCACGTTCGACGCGCTCGGCGGCGTGGCCGGCTCCACCGCCGAGGTCGTCCGCCCTCGCCCCTGACGCGACCCGCGCACGCACGGCGCTCGGCATGATCGACTCGGTGTCGGCGATGTCGCGGTGTCCCGGCCCGAGGGATGCCCCGATGTCGGCGATACGGAGTGGATCACCGCGTTACGCGGCCGGCCAGGAGAGCGGGCGGCGAGCGGACGGCGCGGCGGCAAATGCGTTGCCAGCGGTGGGGGCGGCCGGCGAGGCTGGCCGGCGTGGAAACTGAGCGCGACGTCGAGAACCTGATCGCGGAAGCGGCCGCCGAGCCGGTCGACGGCTGGGGCTTCGACTGGCTGGTCGGTCGGGCCACCGAGGAACGCCCACCCTGGGGGTACGCCCGGTTGGTCGCCGACCGGATGGCGCACGCCGACGCGGCGCTGGACGTGGACACCGGCGGTGGCGAGGTGCTCGCCGAGGTCCCCCGGCCACCACGGCTGCTGACGGCCACCGAGGGCTGGCCGCCCAACGTCGAGGTCGCCCGGCGCAGCCTGCGCCGGGTCGGCGCGACGGTGGTGGCGGTGACCCCGGCCGCGCCGCTGCCGTTCCGCGACGCCTCCTTCGACCTGGTGGTCAGCCGGCACCCGGTCCGCACCGACTGGGCCGAGACGGCCCGGGTGCTGCGTCCGGGCGGCACGTTCCTGTCCCAGCAGATCGGGCCGGGCACCATGCGGGAGGTGAGCGAGGCGATGCTCGGCCCGCTGCCGCCGCCGACCCAGCGGCACCCCGAGCAGGCTGTCGCCGCCGTCCGCGCCGCCGGCCTGACCGTGGTGGTCCTGCGCCGGGCGGCGCTGCGGGCGGTCTTCCACGACATCGGCGCGGTGGTCTGGTTCCTGCGCAAGGTGATCTGGACGGTGCCCGACTTCACTGTGGACCGCTACCAGCCACAGCTGCGAGCCCTGCACCACCAGATCACCACCGAGGGCCCGTTCGTGGCCCACGCCCACCGCTTCCTCATCGAAGCCACCCACCCCTGACCCACCACCGGTCAGAGCCCGTCAGTGGGGGTCGGTCTGGTGGTGGGCGGCCAGGACGTCGGCGCCGAAGTCGCTCGCCGGGCGGCGGAGCACGGTGTGCGCGTGGTTGCCGTTCTCGGTGGTGTTGTCGTACTCGATCAGCAGGTCGTCGCCCTGCACCCGGTAGTAGTGCCGCTGCCCGGGGCGGGTCGGGCCGGCCCAGGCGAAGTGCAGCTGGCCGCCGTCGAGCCGGTGTGCCTCCCGGATCGCCAGCTCCGGTGACAGCCGGTCCAGGTACAGCGCGACCACCTGGTCGAGCAGCGCCCGGCCGGTGGGCCCCAGTCGGCTCGCCGGCACGCCGAGCGGCTCCAACGGGGCGTCGACCCGCCCGCGGGTGGCGCTGATGATGTCCGCCGGGGCCTCGTCGGCGATGATCGCCGCGGCCCGCTCGGCCGGGCCGAGCGCGTCGAGCAGCGCGCGGGCCAGGTCCTCCTCGGGGCCGAGTGGCCGCGAGACCGGCCGGCCGGCGTACCGGACCGCCGCCGGGTTGGCGCCGAAGAAGACCGGGGCGGGGGAGACCTGGTCGTCCACCACGGTCATGCTCACCGACAGGTGGTGGCCCTCCAGCCGCCACGCCCAGCGGTCGTCGTGTTCCGGATCGCCGAACACCGCGATCCAGTAGTCGCCGCTGTGCCGCCCCCGCTGCCAGTCCTCGGCCCGGTCCAGCACCTCCTCCAGCGCGACGATCGCCATGGCCTGCGCGTACGCCGAGGGGCTGAGCGCGGTGGCCAGCAGCCGGTGCGCGGCCTTGCGCCCGGCGATGTCCAGCTCCGCCAGGCAGGCGCCGGGGCGGGGCCGGGGCCGATACTCCAGCCAGCGTCGGGCCGTCTCGTCGTCGAACGGGTGCACGGCGCGGTCACGGGCCGTCGCGTCGAGCGCGGCCAGCAGCGCGGTGCCGGCGGCGCGCATCTGCTCGGGCAGGGGATCTTCCACCGACCCTGTATACCGGGCTGGCGGGGCCGGTGTCAGCCGGCTCGCAGCAGCTCTGTCATCTCCGGCAGGTCGAAGAACTGCGCGGTCTCCGCCGCGGACGGGTTGCCGTGCGCGGGGTCGGCGCCGGCGGCGAGCAACGCGCGAACCGCGTCGGTGCTGCTGCGGAAGACCGCGGCAGCCAGTGCCGTCTGGCCCCGGTCGTTGATCCTGGAGTGGTCGGCGCCGCGAGCCAGCAGGGCGGCGACGGTGTACGGGTGCGCGTGGTACGCGGCCAGGATCAGCAGCGTGTCGCCCTTGTCGTTGGTCAGGTTCACCGGTAGGCCGGCGTCGACCTGGGCGGTCAGCTCCTCGGTGGAGCCCGAGCGGGCCAGGTCGAACATCCGGTGCGCGAACGCCAGCGTCTCGGCGTCGAGGTCCTCGGTCACCGGTCCAGGTTAGTCGCGTGGGCCCTGATAGGTTGCTCGGCCGGCGTGCTGGGGGAGGGTCCGATGGGTGAGACGGTGTACGTGGGCAACGCCGGTGTCGACGGCGCCGGCAACGCGGGATGGCTGCTCGGGCACTTCGCGCCGCCGGGGGAGGTCCGGCACAGCGCCGACGTCGAGGTGAAGTGGGGTGTGCACCCGCCCGGGGAGGCCCGCTCGCGGTGGGCGACCGGGGAACGGCGGACGACGCTGCTCGTGCTGATCGAGGGACGGTTCCGGGTGGAGCTTCCGGATCGGACGGTGCGGTTGGCGGCGCCGGGCGACTACGTGGTGTGGGCCCGCGGGGTGGACCACTCCTGGTACGCCGAGTGCGCCTCGGTGGTGCTGACCGTGCGGTGGCCGTCGCTGCCCGGCTACCGGGTGGACCCGCCGGTCTTGCGCTGAGTCGGCGCCCTCGTGACCGGCGTCCCGCCTGCTGGAATTACCTACTAAACCTATAGGGTTTACCGGCTAGAGTACGGGGGCACCCGCCGACCGACCCGCGAGGACCGTCATGACCCACCGCCGCCCGGAGCCCGACCTGCTCGCCCTCGCAGCCCGTTGGGCCGATCCGTCCGACTGGCCGGTGGCGCTGCGGTTCGACCCCGACGAGCGCTGGTACGCCCGGCTGGCCGCCGACGCCCAGCACGAGGTGTGGGCGCTGAGCTGGCTGCCCGGGCAGGGCACCGACCTGCACGACCACGGCGGCTCCGCCGGAGCGTTCCGGGTGGTCGCCGGGGCGCTCACCGAGGAGATCGTCGCCGGCGGTCGGCTGCGCCCACGCGTGCTGCCCGCCGGCGCCGGTCGCCGCTTCGGCCCCCGGCACGTGCACACGGTGACCAACCGGGGCACGACGCCGGCGGTCAGCGTGCACGTCTACCGGCCGGCGCTGCGCCGGATGACCCGTTACCACCTCCTCGACGGGCGGCTGCGGGTCGCCGAGGTCGCCGAGGCCGGCCGGTCCTGGTGACCGGACGGCCACCATCCACCCCCATTACCGGAAGGAACCGAGAATGCGGGTAACCGCCGAGCGCTGTCCGGCCCCCGTGCCGCCGCCGGGCTCCCGGGGCGTCGACGAGATCCTGGCCGCCGCTCGCGCCCGGCTCGACCGGCTGGACCCGGAGCGGGCGCACCTGGCCTACCGGGCGGGCGCGCTGCTGGTCGACATCCGCCCGGCCGCTCAGCGGGCCGCGCACGGCGTCGTGCCGGGGTCGCTCGCGGTCGAGCGCAACGTGCTGGAGTGGCGCTTCGACCCGCGCTGTCCGGCCCGCCTGCCGCAGGCGGTCGACTACGACGTGCCGGTGGTGATCCTCTGCCAGGAGGGTTACACCTCGTCGCTCGCCGCGGCCGCCCTGCGGGACATCGGCCTGCACCGGGCCACCGACGTGGCCGGCGGCTTCGCCGCCTGGCGGATCGCCGGCCTGCCCGCTCTCGGCCCGACGCCGCTGCACCGCGCGTCCTCCCTCGCGTCCCCGGTCACCGCCGGCCCGGCGCGCCGCTGACCGCCACGCCGCACCGGGCGTGGCGGGCGTACCGCCATCTCAGGAGGCACCATGTCCGTCGTCGCCATCCCCGCGCGCCCTCACCCGGCGCGCCGTTCCGACCGGGCCGCGCCGGCCCGCCCGCGCACCGGCCCGACCCTGACCATCACCCTCGACCTCGCCCCGGGGCCGCTGAGCCCCCGGCTGACCCGGCTGGTGCAACTGCTCGGCGAGTTGGCCGAGGCGGGGGAGGGCCGGCTGCGCACCGTCGACGATGTCCCGCCGACGTCGCGACCGGCCCCCACCGACAGCGCGGAGCCGTCTGCCGCCGACGGGGACCAGGTGCGCATCCTGGCTGGCTCGCGGATGGTCCGCCGTGGCGACCGGGTCGTCCCGCTGACCCGCATCGAGTACGAGCTGCTGCTGTTCCTGGCCGAGCGGCCGCGCCGGGTCTTCACCCGCCTTCAGCTGCTGGCCAACGTCTGGGGTTACGAACACGCGGTTGCCCGGACGGTGGACGTGCACGTCCGCCGGCTGCGCGCCAAGCTGACCGGGGTGCCGGTCGTCACCACCGTCTACGGAGTGGGTTACCGGCTGGCCGACGAGGCGTGGATCAGCGTGGACCGCAACCGCTGAACATCCTTCGACTTTCAATCCATAGGCGGCGGAACGGGCGGCGGTGAACCGGACGGGGACCCCCGTATCGGGTCATCCGGATGGCTCTGCTGTAATCATCTGGCCTCGTACGCAGAGCGAGCACGTGGCTCCGATGTGTTCGTCAATTGTCACATTCATGCAACGCAGCCGCCTCTTGACCCTCGCCCGGGCGCCGGGAAGCATCGATGAAGCGGCGTCCCGGGCCGTGGGGAGATACCCGGACCAGCCAAGGAGGACCATGTCGGTCAGCCCCGCCTCGTCGCGCGCCGGATGGCATACGTCCCAACCCGCGGTGCCCGGTCGACCGCCGGGCGGGCAGCGCCGCCCGGCGAACACCGCCGCGCCCGTGCTCACCGTGACGCTGTCCATCCCGCTGGCCTGCGAGGAGTCGCTGACACCGCCCGCACGCCGGCTGCTGGAGGCGGCCCGCGAGCTGCTGGAACGCGGCGAGGCTGTGATCACCAGCTCGGTCCCGGTCGAACGCCGCGCCGACGCGGTGCCGGCCAACCGGTCGCCGGCCCGAGCACTGAGCCCGACCATTCCTGCCCTGCACATCCTCGCCTCGTCCCGGTCGGTGCTGCGCGACGACGAGCCGCTGCCGCTGACCCGGCTGGAGTTCGACCTGCTGCTGCACCTGGTGGCGCATCCCCGCCGGGTCTTCACCCGACTGCAACTGCTCAACGCCGTCTGGGGCTACGAGCACGCCGGCGTCCGCACCGTCGACGTGCACGTGCGTCGGCTGCGCGGCAAGGTGGGCGTCGACGTCCCGCTGGTCACCACCGTCTACGGCGTGGGCTACCGGCTGGCCGACGACGCCCGGGTCACCATCGACCGCACCGGCTGACCGGCTGACCGGCGCCGGCGTCCCGCCCGGCCCGGGGCAGGATGGTCAGGGTGCGCATCCGCCCCATCTCGCCCGACCTGCTCGTCACCGAGCTGACCGGCCGGCTGGCCGACGCCGCGACCCACGCCGCGACCGCCGCCGCCGGGCCCGCGCGCCTGCGCGTGGCGGTGGACGGCGCCCCCGCTGCCGGCCCGGACGAGCTGGCCGCCGCGCTGGTCGAACCGTTGCGCGCCCGGGGCCGTCCGGTGCTGCACGTACGCGCCACCGACTTCCTCCGTCCCGCGTCGCTGCGCTTCGAACTCGGCCGGACCAACCCGGACGCCTACTACGAGGGCTGGGTGGACGAGGCCGGATTGCGCCGGGAGGTCCTCGACCCGGCCGGCCCCGGCGGCACCGGGCGGCTGCTCCCCTCGCTCTGGGACGCCGTCGCCGACCGGGCCAGCCGCGCCCGCTACGTCGACCTGCCGCCGGGCGGCGTGGTCCTCGTCAGCGGCGCGCTGCTGCTCGGCGGCGGCCTGCCCTTCGACATCACCATCCACCTGGAGCTGTCCGCCGCGGCGCTGCGCCGACGTACCGAACCGGCCCAGGACTGGACCCTGCCGGCCTTCGACCGGTACGCCGAGGAGGTCGTCCCGGCCAGCTTCGCCGATGTGGTGGTGCGGGCCGACGACCCCCGCCGCCCGGCACTCGTGGAGCCCGGCGCCGACGCCTGACAACCGCGGGCCGCGGCACCTCATCGCTGTCCGGCTGCCACACGCCCCTGTTTCCTCGGCCCAACCTCGTGCCAGCCCAACACGCTCACGAGCGTTATACCTCAGAGTCATAGATATACCTCAGAGGTACAGGTATAACGCTCGCGGACGTTGCCGCCGCCGGCCCGGAGTCTCGGTCAAATTCGCCGGTTTGCTCGACTGCCCGGGCGGGTACTCGCCCGGCTCACAGAGCGCGGGTGACCGCCCGCGCACCAGATGCGACCGTGACCGGGGCCAGGTGCCGCCGGCATCCCGGTTCACCTAGACCAGGCCCAGGAAAGGCAGGCAGCGATGCTCGTCCACGACACGGTCGGTACGGGCCGTTCCCAGGCGGAGATCGATGAGATCCGGCTCTCCCTCCAGGCGCGCTACGACGAGCTGTCCGCGGAGTACGAGCAGGCCGTGCTGCAGAGCCAGGTGCTGCGGCTGGTGGAGGTCGGTGACACCGCGGGTGACGACCAGGCCGACAGCGGCACCAAGACGGCCGAGCGCGACACCGCGCAGTCCCTGTTGCGCACCATCCTCGACCGCCGCGCCCAGTACGAGCACGCCCTCGCCCGGCTCGCGGAGGGCACCTACGGCTGGTGTGAAGGCTGCTCGGCGGCGATCCCTGTGGAGCGGCTGGAGATCTTCCCGTCCGCCACCACCTGCGTGGCCTGCAAGCAGACCCGCGAGCGGCGGGCGGCCTGAGCGACGCCAGCGGTTGCCGGTCGGTCCACGACGCGATGGACTCCACCCATGGGTGACATCCTCGTGGGAACCGCGTCCTGGACCGACCGCACGCTGCTGGACTCGGGCTGGTATCCGCAGACCGCGGACACGCCGGAGAAGCGGCTGGCGTACTACGCCCGGCAGTTTCCGCTGGTCGAGGTGGACGCCACCTACTACTCGCCGCCCGCCGAGGCGACCGCACGGCTCTGGGCCGAGCGCACCCCGGCCGGCTTCACGTTCAACATCAAGGCGTTCAGCCTGCTGACCGGTCATCCCACCCGGGTCAGCGCGCTCTACAAGGACCTGCGCCCGGAGACCGACAAGAAGAACATCTACCCTGACGACCTGCCCGCGCAGGCGTACGAGGAGGTGTGGACGCGCTTCCTGTCCGCGTTGGACCCGCTGGTCGAGGCGGGCAAGCTGGGAGCGCTGCTGTTCCAGTTCCCGCCCTGGTTCACCATCAAGCGGGACAACAAGCAGTACCTGTTGGAGGTGGCGAAGCGCTGCGCGCCGCTGCGGCCGGTCTACGAGTTCCGCCACGCCTCCTGGTTCGACGGCGCCAACGCCGACGAGACGCTCGCCTTCCTGCGGGAGCACCGGCTGCCGTACGTCTGTGTGGACATGCCGCAGGGCCATCGCTCGTCGTTGCCCCCGGTGCTGGCCGCGACCGCGGACCTCGCCGTGATGCGCTTCCACGGCCACAGCGACAAGTGGACCAGCAAGGACATCCACGAGAAGTTCGGCTACCACTACTCCAAACGGGAGCTGGCCGACTGGGCGCCGAAGCTGCGCGAGCTGGCCGACGAGGCCGGGCAGACGCACGTGCTCATGAACAACTGCTACCGCGACTACGCGCAGACGAACGCGAAGACCCTCGCCGGGCTGCTCGGCACGGACTGACCGGCGTCGTCCGGCTCACCCGTTCCGGGTGGGGCCGGGTCACCCACCGGACGGGCAGGCTGGCAGGTGCGTGCGGTCGTGACGGCGGCCGGCGCCGGAGACGACACGGAGGTGACGGGGATGACGGTTCGACTGGTGGCGGATAGACGGCGTGGTGCCGTCCTGCACGTGGTCGGTACGGCCGACAACGCCCGGCGCGCGCCGCAGGGCAGTCCGATACGGGCCCGACGCGGCCCGGCGGGGCCGCCACGGCGCAGGGACGACCAACGGTGGGACACCGCGGAACGGGGGTCGACCGATGGCTGACACGATGATCTCGGCGTTCGAGTCCTCGCTGGACAAGACGAACCTCATCCTCAAGGACATCGAGAACGCCTACGGCTGGCCGAAGGACCGCCGCAACCAGTCGTACGCGGCGTTGCGCACGGTGCTGCACCTGCTGCGGGACCGGCTGCCGGTGAACGAGAGCGTGGAGTTCGCCCAGCAGCTGCCGATCCTGGTCCGGGGGATCTACTTCGACGGCTGGAACCCCTCGGACGTCCCGATCAAGCTCAACCGGGACGACTTCCTCTACGAGGTGCGCCAAGGATTCCCGTACGACGTCGAGGGCGGTCCGGAGCGGGTGACGCAGGTGGTGCTCGACACCCTGCGCCGGCACGTCACCCAGGGCGAATGGCAGGACGTCAAGGACACCATGCCCAAGGACCTGGCCCGGATGCTGCCGTGACGCCGTGAGCCCGCCCGACGACCGTCGGGCGGGCTCAGCCGTGCGGGGCGGCCACCGCGTCCGTCGGCGGTGCGTGGTTCCACCGCCACCCGCACGTCGGCCGGAAACAGCCGCAGCGTCGCGTCGAGCGCGTCGACGTTCGCCGGCAGGTTCGGTGGAAGTTGCAGCAGCACCGGGCCGAGCCGGTCACCGAGCGCGGTCGCCCGGCCGAGGAACCGGGCCACCGGCTCGGCCGGGTCACGTAGTCGCTTGATGTGGGTCAGGTAGCGGCTCATCTTCACCGCCACGCAGAAGTCGTCCGGTGTCCGGGCCCGCCAGGCGGCGAAGGTGTCCCGCTCGGGCAGCCGGTAGAAGGCGTTGTTGACCTCGACGGTCGCGAACCCGGCCGCGAAGTGCTCCAACCAGAGCCGCTGCGGCAGCCCCTTCGGACAGAAGCGGCCGCGCCAGTCCCGGTACTGCCAGCCGGACGTGCCCACCAGGATCACCCCTGCATCCTGGCACCGATCCGCGCCGCCCGGTGAACCGCCCGTGTCGCCCCGGTTCGGCGTCTACGGTGTGGGTTAGAGAAGATCGCGCGTGGGGTACCACCCGCAGCACGACGAACCCCGGCGTACGGCGGGGCGGCACACCCGAGGGAGTACCGATGGCACTCAACGATGACGACATGCAGACCACGGGCGGCGGCGGCCTGGAGGGCCCGGCCGACGGCGGTGCGACCCCGGGTCGCCAGGACGGTGGCGCGGATGGTGGCGCGGAGGGCCCGGCCGACGGCGGTGCCACTCCGGGTCGCCAGGACGGTGGCGCGGATGGTGGCGCGGAGGGCCCGGCCGACGGCGGTGCGACCCCGGGTCGCCAGGACGGTGGCGCGGATGGTGGCGCGGAGGGCCCGGCCGACGGCGGTGCGACCCCCGGCCAGCAGGACGGTGGCGCCGACGGCGGCGCGCGGTGACGGCAGCGTCATGACACGTCTCGACCCGCCGGGCGGCCACGGTCGCCCGGCGGTTCCGTCCGTGCGCGCCGCCGCCGCGCTGGCCCGCTGCGTCTCGGTCGAACCGGCCAAGTTCGCCGCCGCGCACTGGGGCCACACCCCGCTGCTGTCCCGCGCCGCCGAGCTGCCCGACCCGGCCGGCTTCACCGACCTGTTCAGCCCCGCCGACGCCGACGAGCTGCTCAGCCGGCGCGGTCTGCGTACCCCCTTCCTGCGCGTCGCCAGGGACGGGCAGCTCGTCCCGGCGGCGCGCTGGACCGGCGGTGGCGGCGCCGGCGCGGAGATCAGCGACCAGGTGCTCGACGAGCGTGTCCTGGAGCAGTACGCCTCCGGCGCCACCCTGGTGCTGCAGGGCCTGCACCGGATCTGGCCGCCGCTGATCGACTTCGCCCGCGACCTGGGCCTCGCGTTGAGCCAACCGCTGCAGATCAACGCCTACCTCACCCCCGCGGGCAGCCAGGGCTTCGCCACCCACTACGATACCCACGACGTGTTCGTGCTCCAGGTCGACGGTCGCAAGCACTGGCGAATCCACCCGCCGGTGCTGCCCGACCCACTGGAGAAGCAGCCCTGGGGCGGCCGCGCCGACGAGGTCGGCGCCACCGCGCAGGGCCCCGCCGCGCTGGACGTGGTGCTCGCCCCCGGCGACGCGCTCTACCTGCCGCGCGGCTGGCTGCACAGCGCGCAGGCGCAGGAGGCCAGCTCCCTGCACCTGACCATCGGCATCCGCGCGCTGACCCGTTACGCCCTGGTCGAGGAGATGCTCACCCTCGCAGCCGAGGACCAGCGGCTGCGGGCGAGCCTGCCGTTCGGCACCGACGTCGCCGACCCGGACGCCATCGAACCGGAGCTGACCGAGACGGTGGAGGCGCTACGGGACTGGCTGCTGCGCGTCGATCCGGGCGCCGTCGCCGCGCGGCTACGGCAGCGGGCCTGGCCGGCCGCCCGCCCGGCGCCGATCCGGCCGCTCGCGCAGGCCGGCGCGCTGGCCGCACTGGACGCCGACTCCCTGCTCACCCTGCGCCCGGGCCTACGCTGGCAGCTCGGGCCGCACGGGACGGACACGGTGGCGCTGCGGCTGTTCGACCGCACCATCACCCTGCCCGCCGACTGCGAGCCGGCGGTCCGCGTCCTGCTCAGCGGCGCGGTCACCCGGGTTGGCGACCTGCCCGGGCTGCCCGACGACGCCGACCGGGTCACCCTGGCCCGCCGCCTGCTGCGCGAGGCCGTGCTGGTCCCGGCCTGAACGCGAACCGCCGGGGGCACCAGCCCGGTCGGGCCGGCCTGGTCGGGTCAGCGGCCGAGCACCAGCAGCAGCGCGGTGGTGAGCAGGCCGGCGCCGAGCACCACGGTGATCGGCCGGGGCCCGAGCACCGCGTGCCGGCGGTCCGCCACCATTCGCGCCGGCACCAGGCCGACCAGTGGCCCCAGGAGGGTCACCACCAGCGCCAGCACCGGCATCCCGACCGCGAGGTCGCCGCCGTACCCGACGCCGAGCGCACGCGCGCCGGCGCCCAGCGCGTACGCCAGCACAGCGCCGGCCACCCCGCAGAGCGCCAGCAGCGGGTTGACCGAGCCGGGCAGCTCACCCGGCTGGCCGGCCCGGTCGAGCAGGTCACGGGCCCGGCTGAGCAGCAGCACCGGGTCCGTCGCACCACCGTCGACCGGGGTGGGCGGGCCACCGAGGCGACGGGCGCCGGCGCCGAGCCGCTCCCGCAACTGCTGCCACAGGTGCGCCACCTCCGCGTCCACCCGTTCCTGCTGCTCGCGCGCCGCGACCAGCTCCTCCTCGGCGTGCCGCACCTGCTCGGCGGCGTCGGCGACAGCCCGTTCGGCCGCCGCGCACTGCCGGTCGTACCACGTGTGCGCCTCGGCGCGCTGTTCGCGCACCCGGGCGGTCAGCTCCGCCAGTCGCCGCAGCTGGGCCGCGTACGTCTCACTGGCCACCGGTTGGTTCATCGTGACGGTCCATAGGGGATGATCACTTGCCCGGTGCGGTGCACCGCCCGGTCGAAGAAGAGCCCCCGCCACGGGCGGGGATACCAGTCCGGGCCGCCGGTGCCCGGATAGAGCGAGGCGCCCAGCTCGCCGCCGTGCGCGTCCAGCGCCACCCAAGCGCCGATCTGGTCGGTGCGCGCGGCCGGCCCGCCCAGGTCGGCGCGCATCCGGGCCACCCCCCGCCACCAGGCCAGCACATGGGTTCGCCGTTCCGGCCCGTCGTGCAGGACCCGGCGCAGCTGCTCCAGGCCGGTCCGGCTGCCCACCCGCGCGGCCAGCGCCCCGGCCGCCGCGTCCACCGCGAACAGCAGCAGGTAGTGCGGGCTGCCGGGGCCGGCCAGCCCGTCGGCCGTCTCGGCCATCAGCTCACCGACGGTCTCCTCGTCGTACCAGGCGGCGTCGTCGGCAAGGTCGTCGTAGAGAGCGCGGGCCATCGGGTCGGCGTCGGGGTCCAGACAGGCGATGGAGAACCGGGCCGTGCCGGGCGGATGTTGGCGGGCCAGCGACCGGGCGGCAGCGTCCAGCACCGCGCACGCCTCGTCCACCCGGGTGCCCAGCACCGCGAGGTTGCGCCCGGGGGCGCGCGGCAGCCGCAGCGCCGCCGAGCGGGCCTGCACGTCGATGATCTCGCCGAGCAGGGCCACCGGGCTGCGCGGCGCGGTCCCGTCGGCAGGAGCGGCGAGCGCCCGGAAGTCCGGGGCCTCCGCCAGCCGGGGGATCGCGTCGCCGTCGAAGAGCCGGGCCGGCGCCGCGTCGGACGGGCGCATCCGCCACAGCCGGTTCTGCAGTCCGCTCCACGTGTCCCAGTCGCTGGCCGCCGGGATCCGGGCGATCTCGTTGCCCTCCACCATGCCCGACTCGGCGTTGACCACCGCGTGCCAGCGGGGCAGCGACTGCGCCGCGTCGTTGCGCTCGGCCAGGATCCGTAACGCCTTGGGCAGCGCGATGCGCAGGGCGAACTGGGCGACCAGCGCCGGGCGGCCCCACAACGCCTCGATGCCGCGCACGTCCTGCGAGGCGAGCACCAGGTGGATGCCCTGCGACCGGCCCCGCCGGGCCAGGTCCTCCAGCAGGTCCGCCGCCTCCCGGGCGACCACGTCCCGGCCGGCCAGCAGCATCTGGAACTCGTCGACCACCGCGACGATCCGCGGCCAGTGCCCCGTCGGGTCGACCGCGCGCAGCTCGGCCAGCTTGGTCACCTCGTGCTTCTTGGCCGCGTCGGCCCGCCGGCGCAGCTCCTCGGCGAGGAACCGCAGCAGCGCCAGCCCGAACTCCCGGTCGGTGTTCACGTTGATCCCGACCAACCGCATGTGCGGCAGCCAGCTCGGGTCGCCCCGGCCCTTCGCGAACCGTGCGAAGGACACCCCCTCCTTGAAGTCGAGCAGGTAGAACTCCAGCTCGGCGGGGGAGTAGCGGGCCGCCAGCGCGCCGATCCAGGCGAAGATCAGGTTGGTCTTGCCGGTGCCGGACGGCCCGCCGATCAGCGCGTGCGGCGGGTAGTCGCCCAGCGTCAACCGCACCGGCCGGCCCTGCGGGCCCTCGCCGATGGGGGCGGTCAGCCCGGCGGCGGAGTCCTCTCGCCACATCAGCTCCGGCGCAGGCAGCAGGTCGGCGAACGGTGCCGGCGGCGGGCCGGCCTTCACCCGCGCGGCAGCCTCCCGGCAGGTCTCGGTGATCAGCGCCGCCGGTGGGGGCGGGTCCAGCCGCACCGGCAGGCCGGACGGGCCGCCGATCCGGGCGCCGGACGCCTCGGCGACCACCCGGGTCACCGTCAGGTCCTCCGGCAGCGGCACGCCACGGACCACCAGGTGCACACCGCACGCCGCGCCAGCCCGCACCACCCGGTCGAGCTGCCCGCGCTCGTGCCGGTTCAGCTCGTCGCCGCCGAGCAGCACCGCCACCCGCCACGGTTCGGGGCGGCGGCCGGTCGCCGTGGCCAGTTCCCGCAGTGAGCCGTACTCGCCGGCCAGCACGGTCTCGTTGATCCGGCGGATCTGCTCGACGAGGTCGTCCAGGAGGGGGCCCAGCCCGCCGGGGCCGACGAAGGTGAGCAGCCCCGCCGTGCCCAGCGGGGCGAACCCGGCCAGGCCGCCGCCGAGGTGCTCGGGGTCGTATCCGATCAGCCGTACCGCGCCCGGGTCGGCGCGGCCGACGGCCCGCAGCAGCAGCGCGGCCACCACCGCGTCGCAGCCGGCGCGGTCGTCCCCGGAGAGGTGCACGTGCCCGGCGTCGAGCAGTGGCACCAGCGCGGGCACCGGGTCGACGTCGTCGATCCGGACCGTGCCGACACGCAGCGCGCCGGGCGACTCGGCCCGGCGGGTGGGCGTCGGTGTCCACTGCGGCCAGTCGGCGCTGGCGCAGCCGGGCGCCTCCCGACGGGCGGCGTCGGCGGCGTGGCGGGCCAGCTCGGCGATCCGGGCGGCGTGCCGGGCGTCGATCTCGGCCAGCCGGTGGTCCCGCTGGCCGCCGACCCGATCCGGTACGGCGGCGGCCGCCCGGCGCACCCGGGCCAGGCGGTCCCGCGCGGCGGTCAGCTCCGCCTGTGCCGCGGACAGCCGGGTACGGGTGGCGCCCAGAGCCTCGGCGAGGGTGCCCCGGACCCGGGCGGCCAGTTGGCCGCGCCGGTCAGCCATCGGAGCTCCGGCGTCGCTGCGGCGCCGGCGCGTCCCGCCACGGGCCGCCGCCCGCGCGCGGCGGCCCAGCGGCGTGCTGCCGGCCGGCATCGCGGAGCTGTGGGCCCGCACCACCGGGGCGTTGCCCCGCGCCGACCGGCTGCCCGGCGGCCGCGGCCTGCGGGCCGGCGGCGGTGGGCAGGTCCCGACCGAGCCGGGCGAGCAGCAGCCCGGCCGCCACGCCGGCCGTCACCGCGGAGTCGGCGGCGTGCGAAGGCTCGCCGGAACCGCGCGGTGGCGGCATCCGGCAGACCCGGGCCAGCAGCGTCTCCAGCACCGGCGGCGGCAGCCCGGGCAGCAGGTCGCGGACGCGTCCGTCCAGCTCCCCGCGCAACCGGCCGAGGTCGGCGGCGCGGGGCGGGTGGCCCAGCAGCTCGCCGGCCAGCTCGCGCAGCAGCGGCGGCGCCAGCGCCGCCATCCCCAGGCCCACGTCGGCCGGGGCGCGGCGCAGCTCGGTGCGCAGCCGGTCCCGGTCGCCGGCGCGCACCCCGCGTACCACCCGGCGCAGCAGCTCCTGGGAGTCGTCCAGCCGTTCGTCGGGCTCGTCGGCGCCGCCCTCGCCTCCACCGGTCAGCTCCGCCACCCGCACCGACCACCAGCGGCGCAGCCGGACCTGCTCGGCCGGCTCCGGCGCGACGGTGGCGGGCCCGCCGGGCGGCCGCGCGTCGTGCCGGGGTTCGCGTTGTTGCGGGCGTGGCGGCGGCGCGCCGTCCGCGGCCAGCCCGATCGCGGCCAGGTACGCCGACAGCTGCTCCTGCGCCACCCGCAGCGCGTAACCGGCGGTCTCGGCATGCTCGGTGGCGGCGGACAGCTCGGGCACGCCCATCGGGTTGGCCGACTCCTGTCGTACCCAGCGCAGCCGCTCCGCGGCCAGGCCGAACTTCTCCAGCGCCTGCCCGAGCAGGGCCACCGGGAACTCCTCGCTGGCGGCACGGACCTGCCCACCGACGTCCTCGATGATGGACATGGCGGCCTACAGCGTGGCGACGTAGAGCTGCGCCTGCTCCACCGCGACCAGTGTCGCGGCGAGACACTCCTCCAGCTCCTGGCTGGCCTGTGTCAGCGAGGCCTGGGCCGCCTCCACCGTCTCGTGCCCGCTGCCCTCCAGCGCGCCGGCCAGGGTCTGCTGTGCCTCGGCCAGCTTCTCGCCGGCCGCCTGCACGGCTGTCTGCCCGTCACCGATCTGTTGGAGGGCGACATCGATGGCAGCCTTCAGCTCGGCGACGCTCGCCACGGCGGAACCTCCTGGGGCGGGGAGAGTTCCATTAGAGCCTATCGGCGTCCGCGGGAGAACATCCGCCCTGTCGGTGTTCCTGCCCGCCCGTCCCGTTGCGGACCGGATGCGCCGGGAGTCCATTCTGTGGGAGTCCCAGTGCGAGAGCCTCTCAGGTGTTCGCCGGCGTGTCGCGTAGCCAGCGTGGCCCGTACACCTCGGCGCCCAGGGCGGTGACCCGGTCGCGCAGCTCCCGGTCGGCGGTGACCACCAGCCGGCGGCGCCCCGGGGCAGCCTCGACCAGGTCGACCACGGTGTCGTCACCCGAGCCGGGCGCCGAGGCCACCCGCACCGTGTCGGTGCCGGGCACGTCCCGCGCGGCCCCCTCGACCACCAGCACCACCTCCACCGGGGCGGCCAGCCGGTCCGGCAGGCCGGAAGAGGCCACCGGCGCCAGCGAGTCACGCAGCCGGGCGGCGGCCCCGGCCCGGTCCCGCCACCACCCGTTCGGGCGCGAACCCACCACGTTGGCGCCGTCCACGATCAGCAGCGGGGTCTCATCCATCCCGTCAGCCTGCCACCACCGGCGGCCGCCCGCCCGACGCCACTCCCACAACGGCGGTGCGCCGCCACGTGCGGCGTTTGTCGGCACGCGCGTCGGGTAGCCCCTGGCGACCGTGCCGCACCCAACTGCGGAGGACAGACATGATGGGACCCGGCGACCTCGGCTCCGACCCGTGGGACGAATTCCTGGCCCGGTACTTCGGCCGGGGTGAGGGAGGACGCCGACCTGCGCACCGGGTCGACATCACCCGGCTGATGACGGCCGACGCGCGGGAGATGCTGGCCGACGCGGCCCGGCGGGCCGCGCAACGGCAGAGCAGCGACCTGGACACCGACCATCTGCTCTGGGCGGCGCTGCAACGCGAACCCCTGCGTGACCTGGTACGCCGGGCCGGCGCCGACCCGGACACCCTGCTCAACGCGCTCGGCGGGCGGGGCGACGGCGCGCCCCGCGGCGAGGTGCCACCCAACCTGTCGCTGACGCCGGCGGCCAAGCGGGCGCTGCTCGACGCCCACCAGCTGTCCCGGGCGATGGGCGCGAACTACATCGGCCCCGAGCACATCCTGATGGCGCTGCCGCTCAACCCGGAGTCGCCGGCCGGGCGGATGCTGGCGGCCGGCCGGATCCAGCCGGAGTCGTTGCAGGCCGCCAACGCCGAGCGCGGCCCGATGACGGGGCCGAAGCCGGACCGGGGCACCCCCACGCTGGACCAGTACGGGCAGGACCTCACCGACCTGGCCCGCGCCGACCAGATTGACCCGGTGATCGGACGCGCCGACGAGATCGAGCAGGCCGTGGAGATCCTGTCCCGGCGTACCAAGAACAACCCGGTCCTGATCGGTGAGGCCGGCGTCGGTAAGACCGCCATCGTCGAGGGCCTGGCCGAGCGGATCTGCGACGGGGACGTGCCGCAGACCCTGCTCGGCAAGCGGGTGGTGCAGCTCGACCTGGCCGGCCTGGTCGCCGGCACCCGATACCGGGGTGACTTCGAGGAGCGGCTGAAGAAGGTGATCGACGAGATCCGGGCGCACCGCGACGAGCTGATCATCTTCATGGACGAGATCCACACCCTGGTCGGGGCCGGTGGCGCCGGCAGCGAGGGCGGCATGGACGCGTCCAACATGCTCAAGCCGGCGCTGGCCCGCGGCGAGCTGCGGGTGATCGGCGCGACGACGCTGGACGAATACCGAAAGAGCATCGAGAAGGATGCCGCGCTGGCCCGGCGCTTCCAGCCGGTGCTGGTGCCCGAGCCGAGCGTCGACGACACCATCGCCATCCTGCGCGGGCTCCGCGACCGGTACGAGGCCCACCACCAGGTGCGGTTCACCGACGAGGCGCTGGTCGCCGCCGCCGAGCTGTCCGACCGGTACGTCACCGACCGGTTCCTGCCGGACAAGGCCATCGACCTGATCGACCAGGCCGGCGCCCGGGTCCGGCTGCGCACCCGCACCCCCGCCTCCGACGTGCGGGAGCTGGAGCAGCAGCTCGACGACGTACGCAGGGACAAGGAACAGGCCGTCGCCGACGAGCAGTACGAGCGGGCGTCCACGTTGCGCGACCGGATCGCCGAGCTGGAGGAGCAGGTGCGCCGCGCGAGCGGCGACGAGGGCGCCTCCTCGCAGGTGCCGGAGGTGGGTCCGCAGGAGATCGCCGAGGTGGTCTCCCGGGCCACCGGCATCCCGGTCAGCCAGCTCACCGAGGAGGAACGGGACCGGCTGCTGCGCCTGGAGGGTCAGCTGCACCAGAAGGTGGTCGGTCAGGACGACGCGGTCACCGCGGTCGCCGAGGCGGTGCGCCGCTCCCGTGCCGGGCTGGCCGACCCGGAGCGGCCGATGGGCAGCTTCCTGTTCCTCGGCCCGACCGGCGTCGGCAAGACCGAGCTGGCCCGCGCCCTGGCCGAGGCCTTGTTCGGCGAGGCGGACCGGATGGTCCGGGTGGACATGAGCGAGTTCCAGGAGCGACACACGGTCAGCCGGCTGGTGGGCGCCCCGCCCGGGTACGTCGGCTACGAGGAGGCCGGCCAGCTCACCGAGGCGGTGCGCCGCCGCCCGTACGCGGTGGTGCTGCTCGACGAGATCGAGAAGGCCCATCCGGACGTGTTCAACATCCTGCTCCAGGTGCTGGACGACGGGCGGCTGACCGACAGCCAGGGCCGCACGGTGAACTTCAAGAACACCGTACTGATCATGACGAGCAACCTCGGCTCCGAGCTGATCACCGGCGCTCAGCGCAGCGTCGGGTTCGGCACCGGCGCGCCGGGCAGCGAGCAGGAGAGCGACGAGCTGCGCGAGCGGCTGATGCGCCGCCTGCAGGAGAACTTCCGCCCGGAGTTCCTCAACCGGATCGACGAGGTCATCATCTTCCGCCGGCTGGAGGCCGAGCAGCTGCGTCAGATCACCGGGCTGCTGCTGGAGGAGACCCGCCGCCGGCTGCACGCCCAGGACATCCAGGTGGACTTCACCGCCGCCGGCGTCGACTGGCTCGCCGAGCACGGCTACCAGCCGGAATTCGGCGCCCGCCCACTGCGCCGGGTGATCCAGCGGGAGGTGGACAACCACCTGTCCCGGATGCTGCTGGAGTCGGCGATCTCACCCGGGCAGAAGGTCACTGTGGACGCCCGCGAGGGCGCGCTCACCTTCGACGTGACCGCGGGTGAGCGGGGGTACACCGCTGCCACGACCACACACCCGCGATGAGCGGGGCCGCGCGACGGCCGGAACCCGAGGAACCGCACGAGCCCGCCGAGGCCGCGGAATCCCGGGACGAGGACGACCATCCCCATCCGATCCTGGCGCCGCCCACCGCGAACCCCAGGAGGACGCGGGTGCCGCCGGAGGGCCTGCATCCGAAGACCGACGAGGGGGACCCGGAGACGTCCGGGCCGCCGCCCGGAGAGGAGACCTGATGGCACGCGAGACTCGCATCGACCCCGAGGTGGAGGTGCTCTGGGATGACTTCCACGCCGAGGTCAACGTCCCGTCTGCGCAGCTGCGCAGCTGGCTGCTGACCCGTGGTTCTGGCGAAGAGTCGTTCGGGCCAAACCCGGACCTCGACCTGCCCCAGCCGGGCCGGGAGATCCTCAAGGTGCTGGCCAAGCGCAAGGTCGACCTCACCCCGGAGGACATCGAGGTGATGCAGGACGCGGTCGACCGGATCCGCGAGCTGATGGACGCCAAGCCGCCGCGCGGCAACGCCGACGACGAGTGGCGGCACTCCTTGCTCGACCTGGGCCACGACCCCCTCGTCGAACGCTGAGCGGTGCACGCTCGACGGTGCCGTCCCGGGCAGGGACGGCACCGTCGCGTCGAGCCTGGTCAGGCCTGATCGGGTTCCAGGCTGCCGATGGTCAGCCCGACCGCGTCGGCGGCGGCGTCCCGCTCGCCGCGGCTCCGTTCCTCGCGGCTGAGCAGGTTGGCGTACTCGGCGATGTCGGCCGGGTCGGGCACGTCCGGCAGCCGGCGCAGGAACGCCTCCGTCTCGCGGATGGCGGCGGTGTGCGCGGCGGCCGCCTGGTGGAGCAGGTCCCGGTCGCCGGTGGGCGGGTAGAGGTCGGTCATGTCCGCCAGATACCCCACCAACGGTGGATCAGACCCGGCTGGGCTGTTGGACGCCGAACCCGGGATTGCGCAGCAGCCAGGCCAGGTAGCTGGGGTGGGGGGCCAGTGAGTCGGTGTACGCGGCCTTGGCCGTCTCCAGCACCAGCTCCGCCCCCTGGGCGGCGGGCGAGTCCGGGTGCCAGCCCAGCAGCAGCCGCCAGCGCAGCGGTATCCCGGCCAGCCGTCGGGTGACCAGCCCGTCCACCAGGCGGAACGTCGCCTGACACAGGGCCACCGCCTCACCGGCGTCCACCAGGTCGACGCAGCCCCGCACGTCGGTCTCGTACACCTTGCGGGGGGTGAAGCCGGCGCGGGCGCAGGCGGCGGCGAAGCAGTCGCCGAAGCAGCCGTCGCCCGGCGCGGCCACCCACTGCTCGTGGCGCAGGTCGCCCAACCGCACCTCGTCGCGCGCCGCGAGGGGATGGGTCTCCGGCAGCAGCACCAGCACCGGGTCGACGGCCACCTCCCGCCAGCTCAACCCGAACTCGGCCGACGGGACGGCGTCACCGCACACCCCGGTGAGCGCGAAATCCAACCGGCCGCCGGCCACCAACTGCGCCAACTCGTCCACCGACCAGGACGCGTACGTGGTGATCTGCGCGGGCGGCTGCTCGGCGGCCAGCCGGTGCACCAACCGCCCCAGGATCGGGCTGTTCACCCCGCCGAACCGGTACCAGCGCGGCGCCTCCCCGCCGCAGGCCAGCCGGGCCGCCTCGTCCTGCAGGCCCTTCATCGCCGGCAGCAGCACCCGGGCCCGGGCCAGCACCAGCTCACCGAGCGCGGTGGGCCGCGCGCCGCGGCGGTCCCGGTCGAACAGCGGCCCGCCCAGTGTCCGCTCGATCCGCTGGAGCTGGGCGGTGAGCGCCGGCTGGGCCAGGCCGAGCGCCGACGCCGCCTTGGTCACGCTCCCCGTCTCCGCGATCGCGCAGACCACCCGTAGGTGTCGCAGCTCCAGGTTCATACCGTGACGGTAGGACTACGCCGCAGTCGGCGGAAGGGTCCGGACGGATCGGTGAGGCTGAATGCATCGGTGGGTGTCGCCGCTCCTCAGCCGCGCGGTGGCTCCGGCAGGTCCGCCAGGTACGTCGGCCGGCCGGTCACCGCGTCGCGCACCTTGTCCACCACTCCCACCGCCGGCTCGACGATCCGGTTCCACGGCGGCGTGGCCGGGGTGCCCGGGTGCGGTCGGGTCGGCGCCGCCTCCTCGGCGATCTCCAGCCGGTTGCCCAGCCGGATCAGCTCCTCCTCGGTGGCCACCGCGCGCAGCTCCGCGACGAGCGCGCCGACCCCGTGCACGTGTCGGCGAACCCGCTCGGCGACCTCGGTCAGCGTCTCGTCGCTCAGCGCCTTGAGGGTGCCCAGCAGCGCCGCGTCGGCGTTGATCTCGGCGTCCACCCGCTCGGCCGCGTCCGGTAGCGCGGCGCGCACCGCCGGCAGCAGGTACTGCTCCTCCGCGGAGAGGTGCCGCGACAACGCGGCGGTGAGCACCGCGAGCCCGTCCTGCGGCGCGGCGTCGGCGCCGGTCAACTGGTCCAGCAACGCCAGCAGTTGCCGGTGCTCCTGGTCCACGATGTCGGCGATGCTGCGTCCGCCGGGCCGGTAGCCCTCCTCGGGCGTGGGCGGCAGCGGCGGCAGGGAAACGGCGGACATGGTGCCCTCCTCGACTGGCGGGCGGAAGCTCCGGCAGGGGACGTGCGGTCGTGGGCGGCGGTACCCGAAGGCGGGCCCGGCGAAACCGTCTCCCGTATCCGCCGCCCTGAATGCCCGGCCCACCTCGGCCGGTGCGCCGGCCCGCCGGCCAGCTCGGGCTGGTATGAAGAGGCGATGACGAGCGATGCCGCCCCCGCCCGACCGGAACCCACCGCAGAGGTCGTGGACCTCTGCCGCGACCTGCTGCGTATCGACACCACCAACACGGGGGACAACGACACCAGCGTCGGTGAGCGTCGTGCGGCCGAATACGTGGCGGAGAAGCTCGCCGAGGTGGGCCTGGAGTCCGTGCTGCACGAGTCCGCGCCCGGCCGGGCGAACGTGGTGGCCCGGATCCCCGGCACCGACCCGAGCCGGGGTGCCCTGCTGGTGCACGGCCACCTGGACGTGGTGCCCGCCGACGCCGACGAGTGGTCGGTGCACCCCTTCTCCGGCGAACTGCGCGACGGCTACCTGTGGGGTCGGGGCGCCATCGACATGAAGGACTTCGACGCCATGGTGCTGGCCGTGGTGCGGCACTGGCAGCGCACCGGCGTACGCCCCCCGCGCGACATCGTGCTGGCGTACACCGCCGACGAGGAGGCGGGCAGCGACTACGGCGCGCGTTACCTGGTGGACAACCACCGGGAGCTCTTCGACGGCTGCACCGAGGCGATCGGTGAGGTCGGTGGTTTCTCGTACTCGGTGAACGGCAGTCAGCGGCTCTACCTCATCGAGACCGCGGAGAAGGGCATCGACTGGCTGCGGCTGCACGCCAAAGGCCGTCCCGGGCACGGCTCGATGGTGCACGACGACAACGCGGTCACCGCGCTCGCCGAGGCGGTGGCCCGGATCGGTCGGCACCGTTTCCCGGTGGTGGTCACCGACACCGTGCGGGCCTTCCTCGAGGAGGTCTCCGACCTGCTCGGCATCGAGCTGGACCCGGAGGACCCGGAGACGGCCATCGCCAAGCTCGGCCCGATCGCCAACATCATCGGCGCGACCATCCGCAACACGGCGAACCCGACCCGCTTGGCCGCCGGTTACAAGGACAACGTGATCCCCGGCCGGGCCACCGCCACCATCGACTGCCGCAGTCTGCCCGGCCAGTCCGAGCTGCTGGAGCGCCAACTGCGCGACTTGGTCGGCCCGGACATCGCGATCGAGTACGTGCAGCGGCAGCCGGCGTTGGAGACCACCTTCGACGGTGACCTGGTCGAGGCCATGTCGGCGGCGCTGCGCGCCGAGGACCCGGGCGCGCGGCCGGTGCCGTACATGCTCTCCGGCGGCACCGACGCCAAGGCGTTCTCGCAGCTCGGCATCCGCTGCTTCGGGTTCGCCCCTCTGCGGCTGCCCGCCGACCTGAACTTCTCCGCGTTGTTCCACGGCATCGACGAGCGCGTTCCGGTCGACGGACTACAGTTCGGCGTGCGGGTACTCGACCGGTTCCTCCGCACCTGCTAGCCGTGTCCGGTAGCCGCACCCGGCTCGGACCCTCCCCATCGTGAAGGGACTGCCCCACATGACCGACCAGCATGGTGAGCTGGACGCCGCTCTCGAGCGGGTGATCGAAGCGGCCCGCCACCACCTGGCCGCCGTACGTGCCGCACAGGGCCGCGTCGACGACGACGACGTCTGGCAGGCGTACGTGGCTTTGAACAACGCGTCCTACGCCTACGACGAGCGGCTGCTCGACGCCTTCGGCGAGGTGACGCCGTGGGACGTCGACTCGATCGACCCGGACGAGGCCGACGAGCGCTTCGGCGGCGCCGAGGCAGGCGAGGCCAGCGACCCGCACCCCCGGGTGATCTCGGTGCGCCAGCGCCGCGACTACCGGGTGCCGAGCATCTCCGCGCTGCTGCGGGTGGCCGAGGCGGCCCGCCGCGAGGGCACCCCGGAGGACGACGAGCCGGCGCCGGTGGAGGGTGTCGGTGAGGCGGTGTTGGAGCTGCTGCAGAGCGGCGACGGCTCGCTCGGCGCGCTGGACGTCCCCGAGCTGGAGCCGCTCGACGGGGTGGTCATGGTCAGCGAGGTGGGCACCCCGGTCGACCTGGAGTCGTTCGACGACGACGACGCGGTCGGCCCGTTCCAGCCGGCGGCCGACGACCGGCTGGTCGGCCGCCTCGACGAGCACCCGTTCCTGGAGCTCGACGACGACCACGACCACGACCACGCCGGCCATCAGCACTAGGCCGTGACACGCCCGGGGCCCGACCGATCACGGCCGGGCCCCGGGCGTCGCGCCCCCGGCCCGACCGGGCGTCAGTACGACAGGCCCGGCTGCGGCTGGTTGGCCCGTCGCCGACGTAGCACCACCTGCCGGGTGCCGTCCCGGAACAGCCGCACCCGGGCCAACTCCCATCCGGAGAACTCCGCCTGGATCGCCAACTGCGCCGCGGCGGTCAACCGGTCGACGTTCGGCGGCAACCGCAGCGGCGCGTATTCGTAGTCCATGCCACCCATGCTGCCCAGCCCAGCGGCCCTTCGCCACCCCCGGCGGGGTGACCAAGGCCGCTGCCGTGCGTGGTTCGTGCCGCCCTGGGCGCCGCCGCCTGATCCCTGCCCCTACCCGGCCGAGGCGTTCGCCGTAAGCAGGACGGCCAGCGCCGGCGCGGCCAGGGTGACCGCCCGGGCACTGCCCACGTCCACCGCCAGCCCCCACGACTCGTCCGGCCAGTCCTCGAGCAGCTCGGCGCAGGGCAGCGCGACGAACGGCACGCCGTCCCCGGCGAACGCGGCAAGGGCCTGCGAGGAGGTGAAGACCGGCAGCAGGGGCGCGCCCGTCGCATCGCCGACCACCGTCCACGGGAAGTCGCCGTCCGCCGCCGGTTCCCCGGCCAGCGGCACGCACACCATGGCGCCGGCCAGCACGCCGAGGTATCCGGGCAGGTCGCGTCGGTCGACGGCCGCGGCGAGCAGCGCCACCACCCCCGGCTCCGCCGCCTCGGTCGGCGCCGGCCCGGGGGTGACCGGCCGCACCTCCGAGGTGGGGCGGGTGGCCGGTGGCACGGGTCGGCAGGAGAGCGCGCCCGGGGCGTCGGTCAGCACCTCGGCGGCCGTACGGGTCACCACCATGCTGAGCCGGTCCAACTGCTCCGGGGTGCGCGGCGACTCGTACCACCAGTGCGCGTCGCCGGTCGGGCGGCGCCAGCCGAGCGCGGCCAGGCGTGCCTCGTCGTAGCCGGGGCAGAGCGCCCGAACCACGTCGCGGCGTACCAGCAGCCGGATCCCCCGCGCCGCGGCGGTGAGCTCCAGGTCGGTGTCGCGGTCGCAGCGGGCAACGGTGTCCCGTAGTCGCACGACGATCTCCGGCCAGGTCGGCGAGGTCATGCCGGTGAACCCGGCAGGCGGTCGTCCAGCCGCCCGAGCCGGCCGATGGTCTCCTCCAGGCGCCCCAGTGCCGAGAAGTCACCGGGCTTGCCGAACAGGTCGGTCAGGCCCGCGCCGAGCTCGACGCCCAACCCCTCGGTGCGCTCCTCGACCCGCTCGGTGGCCGCCGTGCGGGCCCGCTGGTACGCGTCGAGCACCAGCTCCGCCAACCCCTCGGTGCCGGCGCGCAGCGCGGCGGGCGCGAGGTTGAGGCCGGTGAGCACGCCGGTGGCGTCGACGGTCGCGGAGACCAGGCCACTCTCGTCGCTCGCGGTGCCGGACAGGTCGGCCAGGTCGTCGCCCAGGCCCGCGAACCGGCGTTCGATGTCGGCGATCCGTCCGGCGAGCGCGTCGAACGCGGACATCGGGTCAGTCATGAGATTCCTCCCCCGTGGACCGTGCACCGGGGTGGTGCCCGACGGTCGGGGAATCGTATCGTCGGTGCGCTGAACACACGGGGGAGGAACGGCATGGCGCCGGACATCGAGGTCGACGTGCAGGCGGTCCGTCGACTGGAGACAGCCGCCAAGCGGGTCGCCAGCTCGCTGGCGGCGCTGGAGAGTCAGATCGTCTCGGCCGGTGACGTGCCGTCGGACGCCTTCGGTCATCTGCCGTTCGCCAGCGACATGCTCCGCGGCAAGTACGCCGAGCAGGTCGCCGGTGGCGTGGAGCTGTTCGGCGCGGCCAACGCCGCGTTCGGCCGGGTCGCCAGCGCGCTGGCCGACACGGTCGAGACGTACGAGCGCAACGAGCAGGACCTCGACGGCGGGTTCAAGGCCATCCAGGCGGGGCTGCCCGGATGAGCGGGCCGGCAGGCAGCGCCGTCCAGCTGTGGAACGGCCTCGACAACGCACTCTCCGGCGTGGAGGCCGCGGTCGACAGCGTCTGCCGCACTCTCGCCTGGCCACTGATCCAGCTCGTCGACATGGTCGACGGCGAGCCCGCCGTGCTGCGCGCGAAGGCCGCCGAGTGGGACGCGCTGGCCGGGCAGGTGCGCGACCTCGCGCAGGTGCACCGCGGCGACCGCGAGGCCGCGCAGCCCGGGTGGCGCTCGCCCGCCGGTGAGGCGTACGGCCAGCGGCTGGCCGAGGTGGAACAGCAACTGCTCGACGTCGCCGAGCAGTTCGCCGCCACCGCGGAGTATCTGCGCAGCGTCGCCGACGGTCTGCAGACCGTGCACGACGTGCTCGTCGACCTCTGCGTCGAGTTCGTGAACTTCCTGCTGGTGACGCTGGTGACGGCGTTGCTGATGGCGCCGTTCACCGCCGGGGCGTCCTGGGTGGCGGGCATGGGGGTCGCCGTGACCAGGGGCCTGATCGTGCTCACCCGCATGCTGAAGATCATCAGGCCGCTGGCGGCGCACCTGCAGAAGGTCATCCGCCTGCTCCAGCGGGTCATGCTGTACCTGCGCAAGCTGCGCAACCACCTCGACAAGCTCGTCGACATGCAGAAGAAGCTGCGCACCGGCCAGAAGTACGCCGACAAGCGGCGCGCCGCCGGCAAGGCCGACAAGTGGCACCACAAGGTCCTCGACCCGGCGAAGGGCACCTACAAGCTGGGCAAGTCGGGTTCACCGTTCGACATGGGCGCCCTGGAAAGGGCCGCCGCGCTGCGGGCGCACGGCGTCGCCGACGGCGCCCGGGTGATCGCCCGGGACTGGGCGACCAACCTGCCGTGGAACGTGCCGAACTCCATCGTGCACGGCGTCACCTGGGGGTCCGTCGCCCTCACCAGCGGCCTCTCCGTTCCCGGCAGCGAGCAGGTCAGCGACCAGATCGACCAGGCGGTGCAGGGCGGTGCCGACTGGATCGACCAGAATGTCTTCGGGCAGCCGCCCGCGAACCAGCCGGCGGGCCGTTAGGCCGGTCGAGGAGGTAAGGCGTGACGTCAGGGGAGCGGGGCCGGCTCGGTCGGTTGACCGACGCGGTGCTCGGCGGTGCGCGGGCGGCCCGGGACAAAGCCCGCGAGCTGCGCGACGAGTTCCGCACCAGCGACGAGCCGGAACGCGCCCTGGTCGCACCGCTGCTGCCCGACCAGGAGGTCCGCTACGTTGGGCTGGCGCCTGTCCGGGCAGACGAGATGCACCGGACGGGCAGCCAGTTCGCCGACACGATGTCCGAGGCCGTGGCCGAGTCATTGGAACCCCGGGCGCTGTTCGGGCTGCTCAACATCGTCAACCCGGTGGTCTGGGTGGACGCCGTGCTGACACCGTTGCGGATCGCCGCGGGTGTCCTGCTGCTCCCCGGCAAGGCCGCCGCGCTCGCCGGCGGCGTCGCGGACGCGGCCGACCCGGACGCCGGCCTGCCGGCGCCGCGCCAGGGCGCCGAGCCCCGGCAACCGCTGCCGTTGACGCCCGAGCAGGAGGCCTTCCGGGCGCTGTTCCGGCTCAGCCAGTACCGCCCGCTGGCCGACCAGCTCGCCGAGATCGCCTACCAGCGCCGGTACGTCTTCAGCGGTGAGCTGGCCAGCCTCGCCGGCAGCCTGCTGCTCTTCCTGGAGCGCTACACCGGCACGCCGCTGGTGGTGACCGACACGCACCTGCACCTGCTGCGGATGGGCCGCCGCCCGGACGAGGGCCGGCCGGACCGCCGTCAGCCCCGGGTGCTGTGGAGCGTGGAGCGGCACCGGGTGACCCGCGTCGACTGCGACCACAGCGCCGCGCGACTGATGCAGTTCCCGTCCACCATCGGGTTCGACGACGGTTCCTGGATCCGGATCGTCAACCCGGCGACCCGGGACGACCAGGCACGATTCCTCGCCGCCGTCCGGGACATCCCCGGCCAGCGGCCGGCGATCTGAGGCGGACCCGCCCTGGGCGTGTGGCCGGAACTGCTAGCCGTCCCGCTCCGGGTAGCCCACCGGCACGGCGGAGACGTCGTCCAGGGCGGTGGTGATCTCCTCGGGCAGCGTGATCCGCTCGACCTGGAGCGCACCGAGCAACTGCCCGACCGTGCGGGCGCCGAGGATCGGCGCGGTCACCCCGGGCCGGTCCCGGATCCAGGCCAGCGCCACCTCCATCGGCGACACACCCAGCCCGCCGGCCGCGGTCGCCACCGCCTCCACGATACTGGAGCAACGCGGCTCCAGGTACGTGGCGACGAACCGCTCGAAGTGCGGCGAGGCGGCCCGGGAGTCCGCTGGACGGCCATGGCGGTACTTCCCGGTGAGCACCCCCCGGCCCAGCGGCGACCACGGCAGCACGCCGAGGCCGAGCGCCTCGCAGGCGGGCAGCACCTCCCGCTCCACGCCCCGCTCCAGCAGCGAGTACTCCACCTGGGCGGCGACCACCGGCGCCCGGCCCGGCCAGGCGGTCTGCCAGGCGGCGGCCCGCGCGGTCTGCCAGCCGGAGAAGTTCGACACTCCGACATAGCGGACTTTCCCGCTGGCCACCGCGTGGTCCAGCGCGGCCAGGGTCTCCTCCAGCGGGGTGTCCGGGTCGTACCCGTGCACCTGGAACAGGTCCACGTGGTCGGTGCCGAGCCGACGCAGGGAGGCGTCCAGGGTGCGCAGCAGGTGCCCCCGTGAGCCGTCACGGCGCCGGCCGCTGCCCGGGCGCAACCCCGCCTTCGTGGCGATCAGCAGATCGTCGCGAGGAACGAGGGTGCCCAGCAGCGAGCCGATCACCGACTCGGCGTCCCCGTCGCCGTACACGTCGGCGGTGTCGATCAGGTTGCCGCCCGCGTCCAGGTAACTCTTCAGCTGGGCGGCCGCATCGTCGGCGTCGGTGTCCCGGCCCCACGTCATGGTGCCGAGCGCGAGCCGGGAAACCGCCAGCCCGCTTCGGCCGAGCGGTCGCTGTTGCATGGGTGAACCTTATTTCGAACCCGCCGCCACCGATATCCTCGCTCCCGTCATCTCTGCCAGTTCTGCCGGTTCCGCCGGCTGGGGGTACCCCGACGGACGGGGGATCATTGGTGGCGAGCCGGTGATCGAGGCCGTAAACGGCATTGCGTAACCTGATGCGACCTGTGCCACGGATGGGGGAGGACCAGTGCGACTCGGGCTCAGCCTCGGATACCAGACGGCGTGGAGCACGCCAGCAGACCACCTGGCGCTGGCCCAGGAAGCGGACCGGCTCGGCTACTCGGTGGTGTGGGCCGCGGAGGCCTACGGCTCCGACTCGCCCAGCATGCTCGCCTGGATGGCCGGCCAGACCGAACGGATCGACGTGGGCGCCGCGGTGATGCAGATCCCGGCCCGTACGCCGGCCGCCACCGCGATGACCGCCGCCACCATCGACGCGCTCTCCGGCGGCCGGTTCCGGCTCGGCCTCGGCGTCTCCGGCCCGCAGGTCTCCGAGGGCTGGCACGGGGTGCGCTTCGCCAAGCCCCTGGCCCGGACCCGCGAGTTCGTGGACATCGTCAAGCTGGCCATCGCCCGCAAGGAGGTGGCGTACGACGGCGAGCACTACACACTGCCGCTGCCGGACGGCCCCGGCAAGGCGCTGCGGCTGGGCTTCCACCCGCCCCGCGAGCACATCCCGATCTACCTGGCCGCGGTCGGCCCGAAGAACCTGGAGCTGGCCGGCGAGATCGCCGACGGCTGGCTGGCCGTGTTCTACGCCCCGGAGTTCGCCGACGAGCATCTCGCCGCGGTCAGCGCCGGGCGGGCCAAGGTCGGCAAGGAACTGGCCGGCTTCGACGTGGTGCCCTCGGTGCCGGTGGTGGTCGGCGACGACGTGGCCTCCTGCGCCGAGCTGGTGCGCTGGTACGCCGCGCTCTACGTCGGCGGGATGGGCAGCCGGCAGCAGAACTTCTACAACCAGCTCGCCACCCGGATGGGCTACGGCGACGCCGCCCGCGAGGTGCAGGACCTGTACCTGGCCAAGCGGCAGCGTGACGCGGCCGCCGCGGTGCCGATGGAGTTCATCGACCGCACCTCACTGCTCGGCCCGAAGGAGCGCATCGCCGAGCGGATGCGGGAGTACGCCGCCGCGGGCGTCACCACGCTGTCGGTGACGCTGTTCGTGGCCGACCGGGACAGCGGTGTGCAGACCCTCCGTACCGTCGCCGAGGCGCTCGACCTCTCAGGAGTCGGCGAGTGACCTGGGTCGAGGCCATCGTCCTGGGCATCGTCCAGGGATTGACCGAGTTCCTTCCGGTCAGCTCGTCGGGGCATCTACGGATCACCTCGGCGATCTTCTTTGACCGCGACGCGGGCGCGTCGTTCACGGCGGTCACCCAGCTCGGCACCGAGGCCGCCGTGCTGATCTACTTCGCCAAGGACATCTGGCGGATCACCCGGACCTGGCTGGTCGGCATCAGGGACAAGTCGGTCCGTTCCAGCCTCGACTACCGCATGGGCTGGTACGTCATCGTCGGCTCGATCCCGATCGGGCTGTTCGGTTTCGTGTTCAAGGACCAGATCAAGACCGCCGGGCGAAACCTGTGGGTCGTCGCGACCACGCTGATCGTCTTCGCGTTCGTGCTGGCGTTCGCCGAGTACTGGGGGCGGCAGACCCGCACCCTGGAGAACTTCCGCATGAAGGACGGCGTGGTGATGGGCTTCGCCCAGGCCATGGCGCTGATCCCGGGGGTGTCCCGCTCCGGGGGCACGCTCACCGCCGGGCTGCTGCTCAACCTGACCCGGGAGGCGGCGGCGCGGTACTCGTTCCTGCTGGCCATCCCGGCGGTGGTCATGTCCGGCGTGTTCAGCCTCGGGGACGTCTTCGAACCGTCCGCCCCGGGCACGTCCGCACCCACCGTCGCCCAGATGATCGTGGCCACCGTGATCGCCTTCGGCATCGGGTACGCGGCCATCGCCTGGCTGCTCCGCTACGTCGCCCACCACACCCTGTACGTCTTCGTGCTGTACCGGGTCGCGCTGGGCACTTTGGTCCTCGCCCTGCTGCTGACCGGCACGATCAGCGCCACCTGACCGACCGATCCGTCGACGGCCCCCACCACCGCCCTCCGGGCGAGGCGGGGGCCGTCCGCGTTCGCCCCACCCGCAGTCCAAG
Organism: Micromonospora sp. NPDC005161; assembly: GCF_053599855.1. Taxonomy (NCBI): domain Bacteria; kingdom Bacillati; phylum Actinomycetota; class Actinomycetes; order Micromonosporales; family Micromonosporaceae; genus Micromonospora; species Micromonospora sp. NPDC005161. The sequence continues at coordinate 676 of NZ_JBSFYQ010000034.1, read as the reverse complement.
ACTCCGTCGGTGGAAAGACAGCGCCGCCCCCGGCCGGTGGGCTGGGGGCGGCGTTGGTGTCGGTGTGCAGGTCGCCTCTCGGCGAGTGGCGCGACGCGGTTCCAGCCGAACGGTATTCCGCGAGGGCGGTATTAGGTGAGGCCCGGGGACACTGGATCACACCGACACTGTCCACAACCAGCCCAGGCCCGACCTTGTTCCCCCACCCGGGCGCCCCCGCCGTGCGTCGCCAATATTGGACAGTTTCCGTTCACCGGTGACGGGAACTGTCCAAGATTCGGTCGTGGGTATGCCGCTGGCCGGCACCCGGGTGGGGTGCCGGCCAGCGGTCGATGTCGTGCGGTGGTGCGGTGGGTCAGCTGTTCCAGTGCTGGGCGACCAGGTCGGTGGCCTGCTGCTCCCACTGGGCGTAGGCATCGGGGTAGGCCGAGACCTGCACGGTCTGCGCGGCGTCGGTCAGCGCCATGTCCTGCCACCCGTCGACCTGCTTGAGGCCCTTGAGGAATGCGGTGGTGGAGTACTCGGGGTTGGTGATCTGCTCCGGCGTGCCCCAACCCGAGGTCGGGCGCTGCTGGAACAGACCCAGCGAGTCATGGTCGTTGGCGTCGCCGAGGTGGCCCAGGTTCTCCAGCTTCGACTCCTGCAGGCTCGTGGCGATCGAGATCACCGCGGCCCG